>NZ_JAAVWA010000005.1:0-239640 GCF_017355725.1 Anabaena sp. 54 | reverse complement strand
CTTCTTTCTCCTGAACTTCTTTCTCCTGAACTTCTTTCTCCTGAACTTCTTTCTCCTGAACTTCTTTCTCCTGAACTTCTTTCTCCTGAACTTCTTTCTCCTGAACTCCTGATAGCGCAGCGTGGCGTTAGCCATACTCCTGATAGCGCAGCGTGGCGTTAGCCATACTCCTGATAGCGCAGCGTGGCGTTAGCCATACTCCTGAACTCCTAACTCCTCTCAGTATGACCATTAACTATCATGACTTGGTGAATTTATTACAATTTCCCTTTATGCAGCGTGCCATTATGGGTGCTGTGTTAATGGGCATTTTAGGTGGTTTATTGGGCAGTTTCGTTACCTTACGACAATTATCCTTTTTTAGTCATGCCGTTGGTCATGCAGCCTTGGTAGGTGTGGCATTAGGCGTGTTACTCAACACTAATCCTACTTGGATGTTACTCCCGTTTACCTTAATCTTTGGGGTTGTTGTTCTCTACCTAATTGATAAGACTGATTTGGCTAGTGATAGCGTTCTCAGTATAGTGCTATCTGGGGCGTTAGCAATTGGTGTAATTCTCACCAGTTTTATTAAAGGATATCGCGGTAACTTAATGGGGGTACTATTTGGCGATATTTTAGCCATAGATAACACAGATTTAATTTTGACCCTGTTGGTACTTGCGGGTAGTAGCGTTTTTTTATTATCAACTCTGCCGCAACAGATTTTGTTAACTCTTAACCCCGACGTTGCTCAAGTGCAAGGCATACCTGTACAGTTATATCGCTATGGATTCGTTGTTTTGCTTTCTCTTGCCGTAGCTGTAGCAATTAAAGCCGTTGGTGTTTTATTAGTAAATGCGTTTTTGGTAATTCCGGCTGCTACAGCCAAACTTATGAGTCACCATTTCAGCCGGTTTCTGATTCTATCGGTGGTTGTCGGCTGTAGCAGTAGTATCGCGGGAATGATGGTTTCTGGTTTGTTTAACCTAGCATCTGGACCAAGTATTGTTTTTGTGCAATTTCTGGTATTTGTGACTGTGTTTAGCTGGGTGAAGTTGACAATGAAGGTCGGCTAAAATTCTTTTGAATAACCCCTTGACTAATCTTTTTTATCATGCTAGATTTAGTGGCGGTGGTGAATAAAACAGCCCACGCCGGGATAGCTCAGTTGGTAGAGCAGAGGACTGAAAATCCTCGTGTCACGAGTTCAAGTCTCGTTCCTGGCATTATATAACTGGATTACCTACTGATAATTTTAGTAACTTTTATCATAGCAAACAACCTAATCCGCCCAATCTTTTAATCCCTATAATCCGCGATTCTGACTTTGTCGGAGGCACATCGCCGGATTCGTTAAGAATTGTAAAACCATAAGAATGTAAGGATTAAAATGTCATGAAACCTTAAGATGAGAATTGCTGTGATCTGAACTAGCGATCGCTATAATTAATATTAGTATAGATTAGGCTGGTTTTAGAGAATTCCTTGCAGCAGCACTGACGCGATCGCTTTTGACCAAACTCCCGTACCTCAAGCAATTTTCGTGTTACGTAGTGATTCTACTTGGGTGAAATACTATCTGTATAATAATAGCAGAAGTATCTTACTAATGGTCAAATTCACTTGGCAATTTTTGAATAACGAAGTCTAGAACTAAAGTAGCCATCTCCAATGCCTCCTCAGCTTCGGATCTTTCCGGCTCAATTACATCCCCTGGATATCGAAATTCCGTTGCATAAGGGGTCAAAGTATCCGCTATATCTTTTAAATCATGAAACCCAGGTTCAAACAATGAACAGATATCTAACAAAACATCCAAATCATGGGTTTTTTTGACTACCTGCTCTTGATATGTCAAATAAGCCTTTAATGCTTTTTCGGCAGCCTGTTGACAATGGTAAACAACAGCATCCAACAGAGATTCTTCATTATTAAGTAACACATACGCAGCCTTTAAATCTCGCTGGCTCTTGATCAACCACTGTCTAGTTTCTGCAAATTTTGCGTTATCCATACAGGAGTTTACCCTGACTTATTACTTGATTGACTAGTGAGTTGGCTACACTAGCCTTGAGTTCAACTTCTGAGCGGGTCATCACCAGAATATCTTTTGGAATACCAATACCACGCAAAGCTTTGTATGCCTGACGCGCTCGACGATAGCGTGGTTCATCTGATTTTGAGATAATCACCAATAAGTCAATATCGCTATCCTCGGTCGGTTCACCGTAAGCATAAGAGCCGAACAAAAAAATCTGTTCTGGTTCGAGCGCGCTCACCAGTCGGTTAGTAATTTCATTTAGAAACTGAGTGCTTAAATGCTTGGCAGCCATAAAATTTAACTTATTCTAATACTTTCTTTAAAATACACTAAACACGATGGGGCAATGAACTTTTGCAAAATTTTGAACAACCAAAGCGATCGCTATGATTAATATTAGTATAGATTAGGCTGGTTTTAGAGAATTCCTTGCAGCAGCGCTGACGCGATCGCTATGAGTAGTATTTTTAAAAAAGGCAAGTATAGATTAGTATGGCTGGTTTTAGCGATCGCCCTTGGCTTATCTACTATAATTTCTGTGAGGATAGCGTAAGCGCTGCTGCAAGCAGTTCGCTACTATTGTCCTTAGTAGTCAAGGGATTGTGGTTACACCTCTTGCTGTACCTTCAGCCGGTGACAAGTCAGAATCTCTGATGCGGGTCTGAAGATAAACTATCTAAAAACTGACTCGGTGTAACAATCAAGATATCTCGAAAAGGATGCAGTTCTAATAAGTCTTTGTCTCCTGTGATAATATGAGTGGCATTTCCAGAAATGGCTAATTCTAAGAATTTATTATCTTTAGGATCTCGACAAATATCAATTGTTTCATTAATTGTGATTAATTCTGTTTCTCTGGCTAAACTGGCTAAAAAGTCTTCACGAATTTCTCTCGATAGATAGCGGTCAAATTTTGGACGACTGAGTACATCAATTAATTCTGATAAAATCTCCACAGAAATTAAGATTACTCTGTTTTGTTTGGCTTCTCTAAGAGCTTGCATTGTGGTAGATTTAGAGAAGATTAATGCACTGACAATTACACTTGTATCAATACCGATTAGTTTTCATCCTTAAGAATAGATTCTAAAATTTCTGTGGTCATTCCCTTAGCAATGGCTTGTTGACTCGCTTCTTCCATGATATCTAAGAGTGGTTTTTGACTGACTGCTTTTTGCAGCATTATGTTGAGAAATATTTGGATTTTTTGCTGTTTTTCTGGTTCTGCTTCTCGGTACGCTTTGGCAATTTCTGGCTCAACTTGAATGGTAATGTTTTCCATGATAAGTTACAAGTTCATTAGTCTAGTTTTATTATAGCGATCGCCAGCTATTTCTGTTTTACAGTATTACCTATCCTGAATTATCTTAATCTCCTCTTCTGTTAACCTATACAATTTGTACACTATAGGGTGTGTTGGCTAGTGTTAAGGATGTTTTAAATGAGATGCAAGCATAGGAAATGAGAATTTCAGACCGGCTGTATGTGCAGGTTTTGACTTTAGCACAGGAAAAGAAAGTTTGAGGATAGGTAAGGTAATTTATCTCGTGAGCAGTTGTTAGTGAGATTTCAATGGCGAACTGCTGACGCGATCGCTATGAGTAGTATTTTTAGAAAAGGTAAGTATAGATTAGTATGGCTGGTTTTAGCGATCGCTCTAGTACAATACGGCGTAAATTTCCAAAGACATTTTCCGCTCCCCGCCTAGAGGTGATTATCAAACGTAATATCACAATAGAAGCGAACTCTACCAGGCACTAACTCTTAAAATCTTATGCCTAATTAATTGATAAGCATAACCTAAAGAATGAGCAATCGGCATTGTTAATAAAACGATTCCACATAAAAACCAGCGACTTAGGAATGATGGTATTTTACCTTTATCACCTCGCCAAATTTCTGAATCGAAACTAGTTCCTAATTTGAAGTTGACTCGCAAACTTTCTAAAAATGGTAATAACAGCCCTAGTATAACTAATATTTCAATAGGTAAACCCAGTCGAGGAAACAGTAGATCAATTAACAACAATAAAGTTATTGATGATATTACCAAAAATGGTACTATGCCTCTTATTTGGGACTTAATAGAGTGTTTAATGCTGGTTAAATAACGACCTCGACCGTATTTAAAATATTGAATATAGAGAGACTTGAATGTTTTTCGGGGATAATACCAAACACGGATTTTGGAACTGATGTAGATTGCATTTTGGTCTTTTTTAAGTAGTTTTTGGTTGAGTTCCGCATCTTCATTAGCAGTTGCTTCTGTTGAATAACCTGATACTTCTTTCAAAGCCTTCTTCCAAAAACATCCTAAATAAACAGTTTCTGCATAACCGTTATAATTTGGGTCTCTATATTTTGCTCCTCCACTACCTAAAATACTCTTGGAACTTAGAGCTATTCCCGCTTGAAAAGGTGTTTTAGCGGCAAAACGTTGCGCTCCACCCACATTTAGAGCTTTGGATTCTAGTAATGCTTCTACACATTTTTCTATATAGTCAGGAGCGTAGTCTGAATGAGCATCGGCTCTAAGGAAAATATCACCCGTGCATTCCTGTAATATGAGATTTAGTCCAGCAGATTGAACCTTTAAAGGGTTATGTATGAGTTTAATTCGGGAATCTTGTGTAGATAATCTTTTTACTATCTCTTGAGTGTTGTCATTACTCCCACCATCAGCGATTATGACTTCAATTAAATTCTGATATTCTGTTGCTAAGAAACCTTTGATTACTCGTTCTATATTAGCTGATTCGTTGTAGGTGGGAATGGCAAGAGAAATGGTGGGTAGTTTATATATCATTGAGGTTATATCTCCGAATTTTTCAATTAGATGTAGTTTATTTTATTTAAATAAAAATAAGCATTAACCAGGGTATTGCAATACTGGCAATAGAATTAAAATACAACCACGACAGCCCTAGCATATAAGCTAAAGTTTTATATACTGAAACTTTGTTCGTGTAATTACGAATCGATACTGTCCAGAACATCCAATGAAAATATAAGAGTGCTAGCAACCCAGGAAAACCAAGTTCTGATGCAACATGGCCTCCATAGGAATTTGATCTACTAACCGTTCTTAAATTATTAAAATTCCCAAACATATCATCCCAGGAAATTAAAAAACTATTTTCAAAATTACCTACACCACCACCAATGGGAAATAGCTTTAAGCAATTATATGAAGTTAAGAACTGTATAAGTCTAAGATCACCAAGAGTAGAGGCTATGATAGCTGTCATTTCAATAGGATTGTGCATGGATAATAAGTCATTATCATATACAGTATTCAAGAAATCAGATACCCTATTTTCAGGCAAAAAATAATTCAACAAAAATAAAACACTGCCTATTATTATTACTGATGCTGATACTGGAAAAAGTAAATGTATAAAATTTCTAAAAATCAATAGAGGGTTAAATAAATTAATTTTAAGTTTCAAAAATCCATAGAAAATTAATAGCAAAAATAAATTACTAATTAAGACGAAAGAACGACTAAGCACAACTACACATACAATCATTAATAGATTTAAATACAAGTTTTTAGGTTTTATCTTGTCTTGACGATAAAAGAAGATAGATAGAAAAGCAAATAAGATAATTGGATATGTCACACTACTAGGCTCTGTAGCTAGTGATTGCACACCCCTAACAGAATCGATAGCAGTCGGCGAAAATCTGCTAATTAACAAGTTCAACAACTCATGCGGGACAAGAAATTGAAAAAACTGTTGAGAGGCTGCTGTCAAAAACCACAGAATTATTGTTATATTTAATACGAACGGGGCTATTAAATTTTTATAGCATTCAAAAAATACAAGTAATGAAAGAGGTGGTAATAATATGCCAACAGAAGTTATGTAGTCAAGAAGATATATATCATTATTAAACAGTGGAGAGGCGGCAAAAGTATAAATGAAAATAATAAAACACAAGGGGTATAAATATTTTAACCTCCCAGGAATGCGTTTAATGCTGATTAAGTATACCGACGCTGGCAAACTTAATAATGCTGAGGTTGGATCAACCTCTCCAAAAGGAAGTTGCAAGAATCGAATATAAGGGTTTAATGTAGTAAAGAATACAAGGTTTACATAAAGGAATAGCATCACAAATCTAAAGTTGGTGAATTTGGATATTAAATAGGACTTACGCATTGACAAAAAAGATCGTCTATGTATTCTAAATAATGGCATCCTTGCCAAGGTTAACAAAAATATGCTCACGAATAATAGAAGTAAACAGATTCCTCTCTACTTCATACCAATTGCTAAATAAATCTTTGGGTTCTTATCGTTCGTATCTCTCTCTCAATAAAAAGCGATTGATAGTATCATGTGAAACATCTCCTAATATCTCGGACAACCTACTGCACCCTCCATACTTTGGCTCTGGCAGCAAAAATAAGGTGTAGATGTGTAGATTGCACTGTGCTGTGGAGGGTTTAGTAATTTTTCTCATTCTCCTATACCCATTACTAGACGACCCATATTTATCAATTCACTATTTTCTTATTCTGTCAATACGTAAGTCCTATAGCATTCTAGTTACCACATATAATACTAGCAGCCTTGTTCCAACTGAAAGTATCTCTCGCTATACTAGCTATTTCATCAACATTCCAAGATTTAGATAATCCATTTTCAATCGCATCAGCGATTGAGATTTCATTCATATCAACAAAAAGTGCCAACCTAGAATCAACAAATGGTGCAATACCACAGCCTTTGGGTATAATTATCGGAGTGCCACAAGACAGAGCCTCCACATAGGTAAATCCAAAAGGCTCTTCTGGATTTAGAGAAATGAATAGCTTT
Source organism: Anabaena sp. 54 (assembly GCF_017355725.1). Taxonomy (NCBI): domain Bacteria; kingdom Bacillati; phylum Cyanobacteriota; class Cyanophyceae; order Nostocales; family Nostocaceae; genus Anabaena; species Anabaena sp. 54. Next base: position 232,791 of record NZ_JAAVWA010000005.1, on the reverse strand, counting down.
GATCTAGAATAAATTTCAGCAATTTTTTCTTTATCAAGATATCCATGACAAATTATATTATCTAATGGTATTTCCTGCAATTCTTGATGAAATTGTAGATTTTCTTTCAAATCTCCAACTATATGAAAATTAATCTTTTTACCATTTTTATTCAGTATATGAGATAAAGCTTGAAGAATCAGCTTTAGACCTTTTGTTAAACAAATTCTACCAACATAAAGTAAATCAATCTCTCTCTCATGAAATGATCTGATAACGGAATTTTTAAAATTTACGGGAATTCCCCAAGGGGTAACATCAGAATGCTTAACACCTAAAATACGATTTACGCTTGATGTAAGGTAACTGTTTGCTACCACTTTTTGAGCAAATTTATAGCCAATAAAATTTGATAAATTGCCAATGATAAATTGTAATAAATTTGCTTCTAAATTACCAAATCCATGAAGGATATGAACTTTAGTTTTACTTTTCAAAAATAAGAGAATCAAAGAATAATAGACATTAGATACAGTCAAACTTATCTCATTTTTAAATAAGAAAACAATAAATTTGTAAAAGTCTTTAGGTAAAAATAAGGTAATAACAGACTGTGAATTTGAATTTAAAAAAACATTACTACTATTGTTTTTGTTTGTAAAAGTAACTATGCAAATCAAATAGCCTCTTTGAAGCATAATATTTGCAAATTCTTCTATAAAAGTAGTAACACCACCTTCTTTAGAAATCGGACCAAGTATAATAGCAACTTTTGGTGATTCTGCTTTCATTTTTTTAAACTTTAAGGGTTGAAGCGATTTTCAGATTCATCTGTGGACAAGGTCTAATATATAAACATTATACCAAAACATGATACTATCAGAAATAAAGACACGGGAATTACTAACCAAGAAAACAGAAGGTGTACAGGAATATTTAATTTCTTCATAGCAACCACAGGTAGAATTAAAGTTCCCAGATAACCTAGATTGCCGAAAACTGCACCTGATAAACTGAATTGCAGAGAACCAGTGGCAATCAATATCAAAGACAATGCACCAAAAAATAATTGATTAAAAGCAGATATTGCTACATCCTTTGTAGTAAAAAGAATAAAATATCCCGGCGCATTTAGAGAGATCAATGTTGTTATTAATACTGAGATTTTAAATATTTTTACATTATTAACATTAAAAGATTCTGGAATGACAAATTTTATAATTAATCCCCCGCATATTAAGATAATAGAGCCTATAACAATTGATACTAGCGCATTAATTGTTATAGCTTGCTTCACTTTATTTTGTAATAAAGCTTTATTAGAATCTTTTTCTAAAACTAAATTACTAATTGTAGGAATTAAAGGTTGAACAGCTAAGGCTGAAAAGGAAGTTGTTACGCTGGCAAAATCCAACATAGTTGCATATACTGCCAATTTACTAGAACCTAATAAGGAACCAACTATGAGGCGATCTCCTCTTGTAAATAAAGCACGTCCCAATGTCGTAATCCAACTAACTAAACTATAATTGACAATCTCAATTCCTCTTTGAGGATTCCATAGAAGTCTAATATTCTGCTTCTTAGTGAGTAAGAGGATAATCCAAATATGACCTAATAAAGTTGCCACACTCACCACTGCTTGCCATTGTGCGAGCATAACAGACCGTCCTCCTGACCAAGCCAACACCATCCATCCAGTAGTTAAAAATATCCACTGTATGGTAGCTAATGCACTCATGAATTTGTACTGCTGATAGGCCTGTTCTATTCCAATAAAACATTGCTGTAGCAACTGAGCCCATACTGCAATTGCACCAACTTGAATAGACTGCACAACCATTTGATGTTGCAATGCTTCCAATTTGGGAAAGCAACTAGCCAAAGCTTCACCACCTATACAAAGCAATACCGAAGCAGTAGTTGCCAAAATGAACATTGCCGCAATCGTTATTGTCAATGTCTGAGATAGACCTTTATCATCTTTCTTGGCTAAGTCCTGAGAAACAAACACTGTTGCCGATACAGGTAATCCAGCTTCAGCCAAAACGATCAAGCTCAATACAGAAGAAACTAATGACCATACACCATATTCTTCTAAACCCATCAAACGAATAAGAATTGGAACAGATATAAAACCGAGTCCTGCTCTAAATAATCCAGGAATAACATTGTAGATCCCATTTCTTAACATAAAAAAAGATTAAACTTTGTTTGAGATAGACTCTTATCATCTTTCCTGGGAAAGTCCTGACAGACAACCACTGTAGCTGGTTTAAGTAAACCTAACCTGACATCTGGCAGGACTATAAAGCCCAAAATAGAAGAAGATAACAACCACACATCATCTCTTTCAAAGAGATCAAGCGAATGAGAACTGAAATAGATATAAAACCGAGTCCTGCTCTAAATAATCTGGGAACAACATTGTACGGATAATCTTTCAGGATAACAATTAAATTTTTGCATTTTTTGATGCTGCATACGGGTGATTAATTAGTCTAGCAATATAGTTTGATACACCTCGAAAGTATTCTAAGTCTTCATAGTAATCTTTAATCTCTAATAGCTTGTTTCCTGGTGCAATTCTATAGATTTGAAACCCTTTTTCCTTCAATAAATCCCAAAAGTCAATAAAAAAAGTTCTGGAGTTAATATTCCCAGAACCAAACTCAAAAGACATTGCCCCTATTTTTCTATCATTCAATGCCTGAGAGGCACCTAGCAAGGCTTCCATTTCATGACCCTCAATATCCATTTTCAAAAAATCTACAAACTCGATAGAGTAATCTACAATCACTTGATCTAGTGTCGTGATGCTTACGCTATATTGTTGATATTCGTAATCTTTAAAGCGACCATCTTTTCGATGATACAGAGATGCCGAACCATCAGTATTGGAGGATGAGTAAAGATATGCAGTTCCTTCCGATTTTCCAACTGCACAAGGAATTAAAGTAGTATTAGGCAGACTCAAGTTTTGAATTTCAATACGACAAGCTTCCGAAGGCTCAAATTGAAATAATTTAGCATCAGGCTGACATTCCAGCATTTTCTTTGACCACAGTCCTATATTAGCTCCGACATCAAAGACGACTGGTGACTGCCTATAGATATTCCTTGATGCAGCTTGAACCTCTTCTTGAAGAGAAGTACTACCTGAACCTTTACCAAGTAGAAACGCTAGATAAGCTTCGATATAACGAGATGGTTTATAGAGTAAACTTGAGGTCAGAACCGCGCTGAGAGGCGGAGCTAAAAATTTACCAATAGAGTTTAGTTTAGATTCGTACAATTTCATTTTTTTGATTCCTCCAAGTATGTTTAGAATGTCCAATTTATTATTAGGTTATGTCAGGAACAATTGAACCATTACCAATCTAATTTTTTATCCCATAATTATACATAGCTTTCCCTTGCCCCGGCCTTCCCAGTTGCGAGCAAGTTGCGAGGGAATAACTGAGATCAAAAGACTATCAAAGCTCAACTCCTAAAACAAGGTATTGCTTAGTTAAGCCATTCTCAACCAGCCAAATACATCATCAACAGTTAATTTTAAATCTACTCCTGCCAATGCAGGCAGAATATCGGTTTTCTCCATCAGTACTGGTTGGCGATCGCACAAAAATACTAGAATACTTAAATCATCAGGATCAAGAAACCATCCTAATTTACATCCATGCTCCATACAATACAAGATATTGCCAATCACTTTATTTGATTTCTGTTCAGGAGAGAGAATCTCAATTACCCAATCTGGAGACTGTTCAAATCTATCTGGGACTTCTCCACTACTGAGGAAAGGAATATGTTCCCATGTAAAAACTGCTATATCGGGAACAATTGACCTACTACCAAAGCTACACCTGAGTTCAGGAAAAGCATAGGCAATTTTTTCAGATTCACTCACCAAATTAATTTCGCTGCTAAGTTTCCCTTGCAGTCGGCTGTGTCTTCCTTTAGGCATGGGTTTTTGAATAATATCTCCATCCAAGAACTCTGACGCAGGCTTGGTCTCCGGCATCATTAAGAACTTTTCTAATGTAATATCTTTTACGGCAATGATGGTCATATATTTATGATTGGGGTAGCCGACTGTGGAAATCGTTTAAGAGAACACCAAAAAATAAATTACCCAATTTTGTGAGATGGGCATCCTGCCTGTCCTTGATAATTAGCGGGCAATTCGTCCCGCACCACAAGAAATTTTGGGATATTTTTTTATTGGAAGTCTCTAAGACTCTTATCTTATCCAATGTATTGCTTAGTTAAGCCATTTTCAACCAGCCAAATACATGATCAACAGTTAATTTTAAATCTACTCCTGCCAATACAGGCAGAATATCGGTTTTCTCCATCAGTATTGGTTGGCGATCGCATAAAAATACTAGAATACTTAAATCATCAGGATCAAGAAACCATCCTAATTTACATCCATGCTCCATACAATACAAGATATTGCCAATCACTTTATTTGATTTCTGTTCAGGAGAGAGAATCTCAATTACCCAATCTGGAGACTGTTCAAATCTATCTGGGACTTCTCCACTACTGAGGAAAGGAATATGTTCCCATGTAAAAACTGCTATATCGGGAACAATTGACCTACTACCAAAGCTACACCTGAGTTCAGGAAAAGCATAGGCAATTTTTTCAGATTCACTCACCAAATTAATTTCGCTGCTAAGTTTCCCTTGCAGTCGGCTGTGTCTTCCTTTAGGCATGGGTTTTTGAATAATATCTCCATCCAAGAACTCTGACGCAGGCTTGGTCTCCGGCATCATTAAGAACTTTTCTAATGTAATATCTTTTGTAATATTTTTTACGGCACTGATGGTCATATATTTATGATTGGGGTAGCCGACTGTGGAAATCGTTTAAGGGAATGTAGGAATAGGTGGACTTGGTTTGTGTAGTCGCGTATCCCTGACGGGAGCCGGAGGCATCTTTATAATCGCCGGAAACTTTTCAAACATCCTCTGAGATAATTATATCCTATAGATCAGAACTTGCGAAACGTATAAATTCTTCCCTACGAGGGAATGGGGGGTCAAAGCCTCTCTCCGCACCTCTCACTAACCCTCTCCTCTTAGGGAACACCAAAAAATAAATTACCCAATTTTGTGGGATAGGCATCCTGCCTGTCCTTGATGGTAACAGGCAAGATGCCTGCACCACAAGGGATTTTTGGGTATTTTTTTAATTGGAAGTCCCTAAGAGAACTCCACAAAAAAGATGAACTGCTTGTATTATTAGCAGGCAAGATGCCTGCACCACAAGAAATTTTGGGATATTTTTTTATTGGAAGTCTCTAAGACTCTTATCTTATCCAATGTATTGCTTAGTTAAGCCATTTTCAACCAGCCAAATACATTATCAACAGTTAATTTTAAATCTACTCCTGCCAATGCAGGCAGAATATCGGTTTTTTCCATTAGTACTGGTTGGCGATCGCAGACATTGTTTCGAGAGTCTATACCTTAATTAGACATAGCTTTCCCCTGCTCCGGCCTTCTCAGTTACGAGCAGGTTGCGAGGGAGGAACCGAGATCAAAAGACCATCAAAGCTCAACTCCTAAAACACAGACAATTTAATTAATCTCGTCAGAGTGTAAAGACAAATTACACCCGACCAAAAAACCCTGACCGCACATTAGCCTCCGAAGACTTCTTCTTGTCTTCTTTACCTCCGTAATAACCACTGGCATAGTAATATCCACCATAACCACTTTCCTTACCAATACCATTCACAACCATGCCCAAAATAGGCACTCTCGCCTGCTCAAGTAATGACTTCGCCGCAGTTACCGCTGAATACTCCACTGCACCGGGACGGACAACCAGCAATAACCCATCCACATACTTGCCAACAATCAGGGGATCAGTAACAGCCGTTAAGGGAGGTGTGTCAATAATTACGAAATCATAATCCTTACTAGCCTCTTCAACCAAGGCAGCCATGCGCTGGGAATCTAACAGTGCCACTGGGTTAGGCGGAATTTTTCCTGCTGGTAACATATTCACCTGAGGGGATACTTCCTGGACAGCATTTTCTAACTGCGTCTGACCGGCCAAGATATTGCTTAATCCCAGCAAATTGTGTATTTCCCAAATCCGGTGCTGACGGGGAAGACGCATATCAGCATCCACTAACAAGACTCGTCTTCCTACATAAGCTGCTGCTAGAGCCAGATTTGCCGCCACAAAAGATTTACCCTCTCCTGGGGTTGCACTAGTCACCAAAATTACCCGCAATTCTTTGTCAGAGCAAGTGAACCCCAGGTTAGTCTGGAGCATTTCAAAAGACGTACTGACTGGTGAATAGGGGTCATCCAATAATGGCAACTCTTGCCGACCTTCCTGCCGATTTTTCGGATTTTTTTCCCCATATTGGGGAATCGTCCCCAGCAAAGGAAAGCCCAACAGCCGATTGGCTTCTTCAATATTTTTGAGGGATTGATTCATGGATTCCAACAGTAGCGCCGTTCCTGCGCCTAAAATAACTCCCAAAAATCCGCCTAGTGCGAGGTTGAGGGGAATCTTAGGAGAAATGGGACGTTCAGGAACTAAAGCTCCAGAAATGATCCGCGAATTACCTACATTCTGATTCTCTAAAACCTGAACCAACTGGAATTGCTTCAGAAATTCTTGATAGGTGATTTGTGCAACAGTTAACTGTCGCTGTAGCTGTTGTTGTTGTTGTTCCAGTCGAGGTAAGCTATCCAAACGTCTCCTGTTAACTATAAATACCCTTTGCAATTCCTCTATTTGTTTTGTTAATGCTAACCTTTCTACTTCTGATTTGACAAGGTCTTGAGTTAATGCCTGTTTAAGTTCTCCTATCTGCAAATTCTGTTTGGATAGGGACTCGGAACTACCAACGGTCTGGCTGACTCGCTGTTCTAGTACGTTTTTCAGAGATGCCTCTTTCATGACTAAATCCACGACCTTTGGATTATCACCAGTATAAAGACTTCGCGCCACTGCTAGTTCAGATTGGGTTTTTTGGTATTCTGTGAGGACTTGTTGTACACCGGGTGATTGACTTAAGGTACTGAGATCCACAGCCTGTTGTGTACCCAGTTTCATTTCATTCTGTAAAGCTACGGAACGAGTCAAGGCCGCCGCCAATTCCCCTTGGCTCTGGGTAATTGCTTCATTCAGCTTTCCCAGGGATTCCAAACCAGTTTTCGCTTCTACATCCAGAGCCACCACTCGGTTGTTCTCTTTAAACCGGCGCAAGTTCATTTCTGCTTTCGTAACTCGGTGTTCAACTTCTGGTAATTCCTTGGATAAAAATTCTCGCGCTGACCTAGCTTCGGTACGGTTAGTGCGAACATTACTCTCTAAGTAATATTTCATCAGGGAATTCACCACATCTGCTGCTTCCTGGGGATTTGTACTTCTGTAAGAAAGCTGCATCACATCTGTTCCTCGGACAGTCTTCAGCTTCAGTTTTTTGAGAAAAACTTCCAAAGAAAGCTGTTTGCCTTGATTATCTGTCAACTTTAGTGTGGTAATAGTTTTTATAACGATGGGATAGGAGCGGATGATCTCAGATTCAGTATCTACTGGGTTGCTAAGGTTTGTCAGTGCGCCCAATTCTCCCATCTGTTGAGAGAGACTTGAGAGTGATGAAGCCCCGCTTTTTTTAGTGAAAACCAATTTCCCTTCTGACTCGTAAACTGGTTTTGTTGAGTAAGTGACAAGAGCTGTGACTCCGAAGACAAAAGCAAATACGACTGATGCCACAGGCCAACGTCTTTTGAATATTAGCCAGTATTGTTGGATATCAATAGAGGAATCTTGGTCTTCTTGGTTAATGGACATAAATTAATTTAGGAAAATATACTAAGTATAGAACTTGCGCGCCGTGCAAATGTAGATCATCTGTTTGGACAGAAACTTCAATTATTCCGGGCTTTGGGCATTTAACTTTGTAAAATAGCGAACTGCTTGCAGCAGTGCTTGGAGATCGCCTGTTACGCAGCTTGACTATACTTAATAACATCAAACTAAGTAAATAATTCTCTTTTCTCGCTATTTGACAAATTGAAAAGTTTTCCCAGTTGCACCCCAGGAAGTTTAATCGAATGCGTTCATTAAACTCTGCTAAGTAAAACTTTGCTTTTTTCCCAGGCGAGAAAGCTGGAGATGATATTATCCAGGTCATTATACTTGGGTTGCCAATTCAATACCTGTTTAATTTTTTCTGCATCAGCCGTCACACAGGCTGGATCTCCGGGACGACGCGCCACTTCAATTACGGGAAAATCTACCCCAGAAATGTCTTTAACCCTTTCCACAACTTGTCTAACACTATAACCTTTGCCATAACCACAGTTGAGAATTTGACTTTCTCCACCCCTTTCTAGATAGCGTAACCCATCAACATGGGCTGTGGCTAGATCTTCGACATGGATATAGTCTCTAATTCCTGTCCCATCTGGGGTGGGGAAATCATTGCCAAATATCTTGAATTCTGCTTGGCGTTTGAGGGCTGCATTACAAGCATTGGCAATCAAATGAGTTGCACTGGTTAAGTTTTGTCCAATTCTGCCACCGGGGTCGGCTCCTGCGACGTTGAAATAGCGGAGAATTACATACCGCAGCCGAGATGCCAGTCCGTAGTCTTGAATCATCCATTCGCTCATCAGTTTGGAGCGACCGTAGGGGTTAATCGGTAAAGTCGGAGTAAACTCTGTGACGGGATTTTCTCTAGGTTCGCCGTAAACTGCCGCTGTGCTAGAAAAGATCAATTGGTCAACACCCATGATACTACAGCACCGCAGTAAATTCAGGGTATTCCGGGTGTTGTTAGCGTAGTAATCAAGGGGCTGGGCAACGGATTCTGGTACAACTAGACTGGCAGCGAAGTGCAATACCGCACTAAATTGATGTTTGCCAAAGACTTGGTAAAGGCGGTCTATATCTCCTAAGTCGCCAATAATTAGCTGACCATAAAGTACAGCTTGTGCTACTCCTGTAGAACAATTATCATATACAACCACATCATAGCCAGCCTCACCTAGTTGACGCACGACGTGGGAACCAATATAGCCAGCACCTCCAGTTACCAAGACTTTTTGATTCATCTGCCTTTACCTAATAAAACAACTCTGATGGTTTTCAAAACTATCACCATATCCAACCATAAAGAATAGTTCTTGATATAGTAAAGGTCGTAAGATAGCTTTTCATAGGCATCTTCTAGAGAAGCTCCGTAGGGATAAAGCACCTGCGCCCAACCAGTAATTCCTGGTTTGACTAAATAACGCATTTCGTAATAAGGAATTGCTTCTTTGAGCTTGACATCAAACTCTGGTCTTTCTGGACGTGGACCAATCAGACTCATTTCTCCACGCAAAACATTCCAAATTTGGGGGAGTTCATCAATTCGCAGAACTCGTAGCCAATATCCTACTCTGGTAATGCGGGGGTCACGTTGACTTGCCCATTGTGCGCCCCTCTTTTCCGCGTCTTGATACATGGAACGGAATTTGTAAACCCGAAATGGTTTACCATACAATCCTGTTCGTAATTGGCTATAAAAAATTGGTCCTGGACTATCTAATTTGATTATCAGTCCTACAAATATCATGAGTGGTGACACCAGCAGAGACAACAGACCAGTAACGATTATATCCATAACCCCTTTGATTTTGAGACTGTGACCACAAAATACTAGGTTAAAACCACTGCTGAAAGCAAACCACTCATCTTCGAGTAGAGATGAGGGAAGTTTGTAGCATAGGGTTTCCCAAATATCAGGTAGACGGTAAACGGGAATCCCTTTCAGTCGGAGTTGCATGAGACTCTGCACTTGTTGATCAGAGAGACTTATTTGAGTTCCTACTACTACTCCTGATAAGGGTTGATGACTCCAATAAGATAAGTCATTGAGAGATCCTTCATGACTTAATTGGGGTTCGATTTCTGCTAATTCAGGGATATGTTGACCAGTTTCCGTCAAGATAACTAATCGCCCCAGTGGATTTTGGGTTAAGAACATTTGGGCAAATTTTATGGCATGATTGTTGGCTCCTAGCATTAACCACCGACTTTGTTGAGCTTGCGATCGCCACCAATTAAATGCCCATATTCTTAAGATCATTGCCCAGATAGTAAAAATTCCCAGGTTAACTAATAATATACCCCGCATCCCTACTGAATTACCTTCCCAGTTTCCCGACAGATTAATTAACACGGAAGTTATGATGGCAACTATTAGACTGCTGATCAGGATGCGAGTCGGAGCTTGTAACCCAGCAATTTCTTTCTCTGGATGGTATGTATTTAACAAATACATTCCTGTTAAAGTCAGTAGTATAAATCCATATACAAATAGATCAAATCCTATCAATGGATGATCCAGAGTCCCGTAAGAACTAATTCCTAAACAGACAAATAGGCCAAAAATGTCTCCCATTATCAGAAATAGAGAGATAAAGCGTGGGAGTTTGACTAACTGAATACTGCCCCTATTAGTCTCAAATCCTATCTCTAGCATAAGTATTTTTTTTTAGAGCTTGGCTTGTAAAAACATGAATTTGTGAATCAATACCTTTTTTGCATTTAAGGTAAGAAAAGAGATTAATCCAGATGATATGCAATTGTGTAATAACAAACCCTGTACTTCACAAATCTTCCCGAATGAACACACTTTACTACACTGCGAGATTTTACAACTAGTAAGTGAATCTTAAATACATCTAATTGGTATCAAATACTTACTTAATCACAACCCATACCAAATTGTCAAGTTCCTAGCCACTGGGGTTTAGACTCAGTGATAGAAAGCGGAACAGCATCAGATTGAGTTAGTCAGATACTTAAGTAGGTGAGCGTTAAAAATTGTCGTTGGGGGAAGGCAGGGGAGCAGGGGGCAGGGCGCAGGGGGAAAGAGTTTGAGTTTGCTTTGCTCTTCTTCATATACCTTTAATTTTTTCTGTTCACCTACTTACATCAGAATTGAGGAGTCAGTATTCAGAGGAAGAAGCAACAGGGAACAGGAAAAACTCATGTTTAAAAACATGAGATTGAAATAATGACACTGTTTTTTCGTGCTACGCATCTTTTAAAAACATCTTTTTTTGACTGAAGCTCTAAACTGGTGAAACTTTAGTTTCTTATCTGTTCCCTGTTCCCTTCTTTTGTAAAGCTAGATTGCTGTTTGGCTTTGAATTAAGATCCTGTACCTCATTAATCTATAATATGCTGCATCAACCTAAACGCTGTCTGGAAAATAGGATTAAGTAAGTAGGTGAACACAATAAAACCAATTTGTGTAAAGAAAAGTAAAATCGCCCAAACCCTCTTCACTCTTGCCTCTTGCATGAGTGCCTCTTGCCTTGCCATAACGACGATTTTCAATGCCCTACTTATCATCGGAGAATGTGGACTGTTGATGGTTGGTAAAATGTCTTTTTGTGATGTGTAAGAAGAGCTAACTTTTATTTTTGGTTTACATTTCTTGTTCAATAATTACAGATGATGAAGCTTAAAATACGGAATATGTAGTGAAATTCAGTGGATGCCCCATTTTGTATCCGCTCAATAATCCGGGGTAAATCGTTCAATGACAACCCTCAAATGGCGTAAAATTTTTCCCGAATTAGGCAGTTGCCCCTATTTATTGAGCCGATACCCCATTTTAGTCCAAAGTTTCCACATTGCCAATACCAAAAAATAAATATACTTGAGAAGGTAATAACTTGCATTTTTACATCCATATATTCCCTTTAAGTAAAAGCTCAAATTTTAACCTTACGAAGTACAATAAAACACAATCCATGCTGAATATTCCCAAAAATTTCTTTGATTTCACCCAAACTCCCCATAGCGGTTATCATTGGGATGGGAGCGATCGCCGTTTTTTTGAGGGCTGGTATTACCGCGTCACACTGACCGAAATTCGGCAAACTATCGCCTTCATGTACTCCATCGAAGACCCAAGAGGCAATCAGCCCTACAGCGGCGGAGCAGCCCAAATACTGGGTATAAATGATGAATACCTTTGTCGCACTTTTCCTGATATCAACAAATTTTGGGCAAGTCGGGATATTTTGGGATTAGGACATTGGGGAAAAACCAACTTACAAGTTTCACCTCTGTATCTTATTCCTCGTGAATTTGCACACCATATTCAAGAAGGCTATCAAGCCACAGCTACCTTAAACCAAGGCATAATTACAGATCCTACCACTGGTAATTATTGCCGATGGGAGTATGCAATTCAACCCATGTACGCATGGGGAAATCAAAATAGTCCCCAGCAATCAACCGCCGGTTGGTTATCATTTTCTCAGATATTTGAACCTGGTTGGCAAATTTTAATGGCTCATGGTTTAGCCAGCGGTTGGATAGATTGGCATGGTAAAATTTATGAATTCACAAATGCTCCAGCATACGCAGAAAAAAATTGGGGTGGTGCTTTTCCCCAAAAATGGTTTTGGCTAAATTGTAATGCCTTTATCAATCAACCAGACTTAGCTTTAACAGCCGGTGGCGGCAAACGTGGTGTATTATGGTGGATGGAATCAGTCGCCATGATTGGTATTCACCACCAAGGCAAATTTTATGAATTTGTTCCCTGGAATTCAGAGGTAACATGGCAAATTCAACCCTGGGGTAGATGGCAAATGCAAGCCAAAAACCTCAATTACGAAATTGAACTGACAGGGACTACCCATCTTCCCGGTACACCCCTCCGCGCACCTACAACTAATGGTTTAACTTTTTGTTGTCGAGATACCATGCAAGGGGAAATCACTTTAGAATTGCGAGAACTTAATAGCGGCAAATCTCAAGTTATCCTGACTGCAAGTAGTAATCTTTGCGGGTTAGAAGTTGGTGGTGATGATTGGGATTATTGTTGGCGATCGCAATAAAAATGCTGCTATTATGATATTTACGTCATCCTTGGGGTTGTAGCTCAGTTGGATAGAGCGAGCGCCTCCTAAGCGCTAGGCCGTGCGTTCGATCCGCACCAATCCCACTTTTAAGTAATTGGACAAAAATATTTACAGTCATTGCGAGGGAAGGGAAGCAATCAGAACTCTTGCGATTGCTTCATTTCACTTCGTTCCATATTTGGACAAAAATATTTACAGTCATTGCGAGCGAAGGGAAGCAATCACAACCCTTGGAATTGCTTCATTTCACTTCGTTCCATATGGCCAACGCCACGCAACGCTTACGCAATGACATTGTGTAATTAATTCTGTCTCACTACTTATTTACTTGAGTTTGGACTAATTGACATTTAGAAGCAATGAAAAGAAGCCAAGAGAAAATTACCCAAAGTCTTTGAGAGACTGAGTGAAGTCGAATCGTGGAAAAAGAAGCAGAAACTAAGCATTGCACTTTGGACTAAAGCACAACTACAAAACAGCTTTTTTTCAGGTAAATGAACCACATTTTTAAATCTCATACAAAGAGAAGAATTAAAATAATTCAGGCTCTACCGTTCCCTTTATGTAAAACAATATTTATTGTAGGTTGGGTTGAGGGACGAAACCCAACACCTCCTACTATCTTCTCGCTAATGTTGGGTTTCAGTTTGTTCAACCCAACCTACAAAAATTAAATTAATATTTTATTCCATAAGGGGAGCGGTAGAACCATAATTCATGTGGTGTAAATACATAAAAACTGCTGTAAGTTTATTGTAATTTACTGTAAGCAGCCAAAATAATTCTTTCGGTTTCTTGCCAATTGATACATTTATCAGTTACGGAAACACCATATTTTAAATCTTCACGATTCCCTGTAATTACTTGACTACCTTCATACAAATTCGATTCTAGCATCATTCCTACAATGGAATTAGTACCATCTAATACTTGCTGGATAATATTCTCAAACACCATAGATTGTAATCTGTAATCTTTATTAGTATTACCATGACTACAATCAACAACTATTCTTGGTGATAAGTTAGCTGCTTTTAATTGTTCCTCTACTAACTGAATATTCTCGGCATCAAAATTAGGCTGATTTCCACCACGCAAAATTACATGACCATGAGCATTTCCCCTAGTTTGAAATACACTCACTTGTCCCTTTTGATTAATACCCAGGAAATTATGGGGAGTCTTTGCTGATTTGAGGGCATTTACAGCAACTTGAATATTACCGTCAGTACCATTTTTAAAACCTACTGGCATAGATAAACCACTAGCCATTTCTCGGTGTGTTTGCGATTCGGTTGTCCTTGCACCAATTGCAGACCAGGAAACCAGTTCACTTATATATTGAGGTATGATTGGATCAAGTGCTTCTGTAGCAGTGGGTAATCCTAAATCTGTTAACTTTAATAGTAAGTTTCTGGCAATTAAAATTCCTTCTTCTACATGAAAAGAATCATCCATTTTCGGATCATTAATTAATCCTTTCCAGCCTACAGTAGTTCTGGGTTTTTCAAAATAAACCCGCATGATTAACAGTAATTTATCCTGAACTTTTTCTGCCAAGCCTAGCAACTTTTCTCCATATTCTATCGCCGCTTTTGGATCATGAATTGAACAAGGACCGACTACAATGAATTTACGTCGATCTTGAAAATCTAAAATATTTTCTATTTCTTGTCTGAATTTTAAAATTGTATTTTCAGCAGTTTTAGTTAAAGGTAATTTTGCCTTAACCTCATTAGGAGTTGGTAAAACATGAGAACTCTTAATGTTAGTATTAATTAATTTGTTGATCATAGCAGAAATCTCTTTATTTGTGTTATACAGCAGTAATCCTATCTAAATTATTTGTGAAACCGTTTTTGATTCTTGTTAGCCCTAAAGTAGTTAGTTAGAACAACAAGTTGCACAAATTAGCTAAGATTACTATATGCAAGGGTAGAATATATTAATATACACAGTTTTGTAAAAAAATACAAGATATGTCCGTGTTATTTCCATAACATTTAGACATAAATCCTGCCTCTAGTAGTTCGTCAAATTTATTTTGACGGGTAATGTTCCCCCAACTCCCCCAACTCCCCCAACTCCCCCCACTCCCCCCTGACCCCCCCTGCCCCCCTGCCTCTCTTCTCCCCCTGCTTGCCTTCACCCGTCATTTTCGGGTTGACAGACTACTAGCCTTCATCCCTTGTCTAAAGAACAGATGTGGCTTCCTGAGTCAGCAACATCTTCAAGGGTTTTCGGCATTTTCCTTAGAGGATGTTTGAAAAGTTTTTAATGTATAAACAAACCCCTCTCCAAACCTCTCTCCGAAGCGGGGAGAGGCTTTGAAACCCCCCTTCCCTACGAGGGAAGGGGGCAGGGGGGTTAGGTTTTTGGAGATTATCGGTTTCATCTAATACTTTTCAAACAACCTCTTAGGGACTTCCAATTAAAAAAATCCCCAAAAGTTTCTTGTGGTGCGGGCATACTTCGACCCTTCGACAGGCTCAGGGCATCGCAAGCTCAGTACAAGTCTTGCCCGCTAATTACCAAGGACAGGCAGGATGCCCATCCCACAAAATTGGGTAATTTATTTTTTGGTGATCCCTTATAAAAGAATAATTTAATTTTGCAAATCGGACGCAAAGCTTATATCCCTAACTACTTAGAGAAGTTGGGGATATTTTAAGTAATTGCTAGATAAGTAATTGGACAAAAATATTTACAGTCATTGCGAGCGAAGGGAAGCAATCACAACCCTTGGAATTGCTTCATTTCACTTCGTTCCATATGGCTAACGCCACGCTTTGCTAACGCAATGACATTGTGTAATTAATTCTGTCTCACTACTTATAGTAATTTTACTCAATTGTACCAGTGGTTATTAACATATAACTTAATAACCAATTTGCTGATGTGGCTCTGCGAGTTTGTCGAGGACCAAATTCACCAATTTTGTAGCCTTTAAAACCGAGTCTTCCCTTGAGTATCTGTTTATTTTCCTGGGGAATAGAACGAGTTAATTTCATAATTGCTGGACGAGAAGCAATAAAATCCGGTGGTTGTGAATATTCATCTCGCCATGTTGATGATACTTGACTATTATCCCAAGTTTCTGTAATCGCATCATAACGATAACCTAAGTGATACCATAATAATTGGTTTACAGTGGCATCATCAATTGTATCGTTAATAATTGCCCAAATTGTTTCTGTATTTAGCGGTGGAAGATTAGACATGATTTTCAGGTAAGAGGAAGGAATAGATAATAGGTAATAATTTTACCAATTACAAAAAAGGGAACAGGGAACAGGGAACAGGGAACAGATAAGAAACACTCATTTGCTGAGTTTAGGGACTTCCAAGAAATAAATTATCCTGATTAACGAACCACAGAGGCGCAGAGGACACAGAGGAATAAGGGTTTGAGAGATTTTTGCGTTAGGTCGTTGAGTATTTTTTTATTTGGAAGTCCCTTAGAGCTTCAGTCAAGAAAAAGATGTTTTTAAAAGATGCGTAGCACGAAAAAAAACAGTATCATTATTTCAATCTCATGTTTTTAAACATGAGTTTTTTCTGTTCCCTGTTGCTTCTTCCTCTGAACAGTCCTTGCAGATATAATCAGTGTTCAAACCCACAAAATATTACTTAGCAAATATTTCGGCAAAAAACTGTCGCATAGCTTGCCAAGAACGCTGATCTGCGATTGAATTATAAACAGCTCCTTTGGGATTATTTTTGGCTTCTGGGTTAGTGAAAGAATGAAGCGCACCACCATAGTATATTAGTTGCCAGTTCACATTACCTAGACGCATTTCTCTTTCAAAACCTTGGACTTGCTCTTCTGGGACAAAGGGATCATCAGCGCCATGCAATACTAATACCTTAGCTTTAATATTTTTAGCATCATTAGGATTGAGTGTGTCTAGGTTGCCATGAAAACTAACTACACCTGCAATATTAACACCACTACGGGCTAATTCTAAGACTGTACCACCACCGAAGCAATACCCAATGGCAGCAATGTGTTTAGAGTCAGTTAAGGGATAATTTTGTAAAACTTGTAACCCAGCTTTTGCCCGTTCGCGGAGTAATTTTCGATCTTGACGATAAATAGTTGCTTGTTTACCTGATTCTTCGATGTTTTTTGGTCTAATTCCTTTACCATAAATATCGGCGGCAAAAGCCACATATCCCAATTTAGCCAACTGTTGGGTTCGTTTTTTGGCATAAGACTGTAACCCATTCCATTCATGAACTACTAATACACCGGGACGTTTAACTTTAATAGCATCATCATAAGCAAGATATCCTTCCAATACTGTGTTTCCTTGCTTATACTCAATTGTTTTAGTTTTAATTGCTGCTAATACATGAGCAGAACTCAACAAAACCACCGCAGGTGTCAGCAAAACAGAAAGTAAAAATTTCATACCTTTATTACGTATTCAAAATTGATTATGGTGAATTATCGCCACAAAACTCGACAAAATAAAAGTAATTATTGGGAGAATAGTTGCTAGAATTCTGCTTTTAGCTTTCCTATGATATAGGAGTCCGGTTTGATTCTTGTTCATTATACCGAGGCTCAATCGTTGATTCGATGGGGTTTACGGTTTACAGCTTGTATGGCTTACGCTACGCTATCAAAAATCAAATAGTAGCCCTATTAGTCTGTCAAGCTTGAAATTGTGAGTTATTAAATTTTATAACCGTTTGTTAGCAATACTTTCAAACTTCGTTAACACACAAAATTAATATTGACAGACCACTATGTATCTGAGCTATCAAAAACAAATTCAGTAGTTATAAAGTTGCAGCAGTATGGTTTACGCCACACTACGATACGCTATCAGAATGAACTTTTTGTATAACTGGCATAGGAATAGAGGTAGATTTAATTATTTTTCGTATAGAAATATACTTATTTGATTCTAGTCTCCTAACTTCTGTATCTGTTGAGTAAGATTGCCATTCTAGCAACGCGAAATTTTGTCGCAACGTTAAATTATTAGTTATATAAAGAAAAATCAATCGTTGTTTCCCACTAATTCATCGGCTATTAACTCACTACCATGCGTGCAACTGCTACTATTTATCAGAATCCCCTACTTCAAAGCTGTAGTTTACCCGTATTTGCGGATATTAAATCAGAGCAAGTCGAACCAGCTTTTAGTCATCTATTGGCAGAACTGGAAAAGCAATTAATTGACTTAGAGGCAAATATAGAGCCTACTTGGAACGGTTTAGTAGAACCTCTAGAAAAATTGACAGAAAGACTAAATTGGAGTTGGGGAATACTGAATCATTTAATGGGTGTAAAAAATAGTCCAGAACTACGTATTGCCTATGAAAAGGTACAGCCGCAAGTAGTTCAGTTTATGAATATCCTGGGTCAAAGTAAACCTATTTATAATGCTTTCAAAGCAATTCGGAATAGTCCTAGTTGGGAAACTTTAGATTCAGCCCAGCAGAGAATTATCAAAGCTGCAATTCGGGATGCAGAATTGTCTGGTGTTGGTTTAGAAGGAAAAGATAGAGAGCGTTTTAATACTATCCAGATGGAATTAGCAGAACTGGCAACTAGGTTTGCTAATCACGTTCTAGATGCGACGAAAGGCTTTATTTTAATTCTCACCACCCCAGATGACATTGATGGTTTACCAAGTAGCTTGTTGAGTCTTGCAGCCCAAGTTGCTCGTGCATCTGGTGAAGAAAATGCCACCCCGGAACATGGACCTTGGCATATTACTTTAGATTTTCCTAGTTATTTCCCATTCATACAGCACAGTACCAGGCGGGATTTGCGTGAAAAACTCTATAAGGCTTATATTACCCGGGCATCTTCTGGGGAATTAGATAATAATCCTTTGATTATACGAATTTTAGAGCTAAGAAAAGAACTAGCTAAATTAATTGGCTTTGAAACTTTTGCTGAACTGAGTTTGGCTAGTAAGATGGCTAAGGATATTCCCTCTGTAGAAAGGCTGTTAGAAGAACTCCGTCAAGCTAGTTATAATGCTGCTGTCAAAGATTTAGAACAACTCAAAGCCTTTGCCAAGGCGAAAGGAGCCGTAGAAGCCGAAAATTTGCAGCATTGGGATATTAGCTTTTGGGCTGAACGTCAACGGGAAGAACAATTTGCCTTTACTGCCGAGGAGTTACTTCCCTATTTTCCCCTGCCTCAAGTTCTAGATGGGCTATTTGGGCTGGTAAAAAGGCTTTTTGGGGTGACGGTGACACCTGCTGATGGTCAAGCCCCAATATGGCATGAGGATGTTCGTTATTTCCAAATTGCTGATAAATATGGTGAACCCATTGCCTATTTTTACCTAGATGCTTACAGCCGTCCTGCGGAAAAGCGTGGTGGTGCTTGGATGGATGCTTGTATTCACCGTCGCAAAGTTACAGAAAATGGTTTAACTACTATTCGGCTACCTGTAGCTTATTTGATTTGTAATCAAACTCCCCCTGTAGATGGTAATCCGAGTTTGATGGCTTTTGATGAAGTGGAGACATTGTTCCATGAATTTGGACATGGTTTACATCATATGCTGACTAAGGTGGATTATCTGGGGGCAGCAGGTATTAATAATGTTGAGTGGGACGCAGTGGAATTACCGAGCCAGTTTATGGAAAACTGGTGTTATGACCGCCAAACCTTGTTTGGCATGGCGAAACATTATGGAACAGGGGAAGCATTACCGGAACATTACTACCAAAAATTGTTGGCGGCACGTAATTACATGAGTGGTTCAACTATGTTGCGGCAACTGGATTTTAGTAGTGTGGACTTGGAGTTACATTACCGCTATTGCCCTAATAGTCAGGAAACTGTGACAGATGTGCGAAACCGGATTGCTAGGTTAACGACTGTGTTACCACCATTACCCCAGGATGCGTTTTTATGTGCTTTCGGTCATATTTTTGAAGGGGGTTATGCAGCGGGATATTATAGCTATAAATGGGCTGAAGTTCTCAGTGCTGATGCTTTTGCCGCTTTTGAAGAAGTAGGTTTGGAAGATGAAGCTGCAATTCATGCGATTGGCAGACGTTACCGAGATACGGTGTTAGCACTAGGTGGCAGTCAGCATCCAATGGATGTATTTAAAACCTTCCGGGGACGAAAACCCAGTACCAAGGCTTTACTCAAGCACAATGGACTGCTGGCTGCTGTGTAAGTTAGAAGTCGAAGGGATGAGGGAATGAGGAGAATATTTATCTTGAATTGTGCCTCTTACCTCTTGTCTCTTGTCTCTTGTGGATTTACAGGAATACCCGAAGTCCCTTGGGGAGAACCCCACCTCTGGTTTAGAGAACGCAAGGAATCCAAATTAAGTGGTTTCGGTGAACCAAGAATCTCATTGAGAGTGTTAAATAACAACTTCTTCCCGTTGGCAATCAAAGAAAAGCTCAAAAACAGTGTTAGGAATCATCTGACGGATGTGCTGAATATAGCCTTCGGCATCAGAACGACTGCGAAACCTGGAAACAATTACTTTTTCTTGTTCGGTGACAACACGGGCTACAGCCCAACCATTCAGCCTTTTTTTGTAGGCGTTATCTTCTCTTGCTGTAGGCATGGCTTGATTTTCTGAGGTGATATTTTTGTAATCCGTATTTTGTGGCATGATTATTTTATGCGTATGAATTTGAGTGAAGGGCGTTAGTATGTCTCTTAGCCAAAGATGTACTAGCGTCTTTTATTGATGATGCCACCTTGTTATTACATATTTTCAAAATTGTCAATACGTGATGCAACAACTTATCTTTTAAGAATGTTTAGTTTTATTTAATGCCAATGGGTATTTACTGAGTAGTTTAGTATTTAGATACACATAAGAACCAAAATCATTGTGTAATATATGGCATAATTCACGAATGATTTGAGGTTTCGGCTTGGGAAATATTTACGAATATTGCCATACTTTTTCAGGGTAATTTTGAAAGAATCCGAGAAAATAAAAAATGTCAATTACATCAATCATCCAAAAAGTAGCATTGCAAATAGGGGCTGTGATTTTAGTTGAACCAGAATATGAATTTGTGGGGCATATTACTTTTAAAAATGGGAAAAAGTCGGTTTTTAGTCATGCCAAATTGAATATTAATGGTTTCGCCTCAGCCGAATTAGCTAAAGATAAAGCCTATAGTAATTTTTTTCTGAAGCACTTTGGATATCGGGTGACAGAGGGAAAGACATTTTTTAGTGATCAGATGTGTGCTAAAATAGCTCATCCTCGAAATATTGATGATGGATTTAATTATGCACAATCAATGGGATTTCCTGTGATTGTTAAGCCGCTAAATCTGAGTCAAGGTATATTGGTGACTAAGGTGCATAATCAGGAGGAATATTATGATGTTGCTAATAAGATATTCCAAATTAAATCAGGGTTGATTGTTGAAAAGTTTTATAGTGGTAATGACTATAGAATTGTAGTGTTAGATGATGAGGTGATTACGGCTTATCAAAGAATTCCTTTATGTGTTGTTGGTGATGGTATATCTAATGTTTTGGAGTTGCTACAACAAAAACAGGAAAAAATTATTAGTACGGGTAGAAAAAATGTGATTAAATTTGATGATTTTCGCATTTCCCAAAAATTAAAAACACAAAATTTTGATTGGGATAGTGTGATTCCTCATGATCATACTGTTTATCTTTTGGATAGTGCTAATTTATCAAGTGGAGGTGAAGCGGTGGATTTTTCGGAAACTATTCATCCTGATTTTCAGAAGTTAGCAATTAATATGACTAAAGATATTGGACTCAGGTTAGCTGGGGTGGACATACTTACCGATAATATTACTATGCCGATGGTAGATTATACGCTGATTGAAGTCAATGGTTCTCCTGGGTTAAATCACTATGCTGCTAGTGGTAAATTAGCAGCAAAGAGAGTGGAAGAGTTATATTTGAAAATTCTCCAGGTGATAGAGAATGATGGTTAAGGGTTACAAATTTTTGCCTAGTAGTGATTCAAGTTCTCCTGACAAAGAGTTCATATCTGCGACTCTAGCTACGAGTAAACTATCGTGTCCGGCATCGTTTAAGCGGGATTTCCAATAGTTAATACTCTCAGCATTATTCATCCAAAACTCAATTACTGTATCTACTACTTGATCTAAATTCCAACCCCATTTAACGGGGACTGGTTCTATAGATGCGAGGAAGGCATCTAAGGTACAAGTGTGAGTTCCTAGATATTCTATGCCTTGGTGCTGCGGTTTTACTAAACTCTGTTGTTGATGATTGAAAAAATGCAAAACAGGAGATACACCTACCAGATTGAAGCTGTATTTAATCATTCTAGTCCTCCTAATGAATTCATCAATTGCCGAGAAACTTGAATTTTGGGCAAAAAACTCTTGCGGAAAAGTCCGCTAAATCTATCTAGAAAAAGGAGAATTTTTGCCTACTACATTAGTTTCAAGATTAAGCTAGAAATTAGCACTCAACCCCTGTGAGTGCTAGGGTTTATTTGGTTGTTACATTGTATTATCTATTATTTGGAGAATAATTTCAAGATTGTAGATAGCTTTTTTATTTTGTGTTATTGTAATTTCTATTCAAGGGAGGTACAATAGGAAATAATTAACCGCAGATGGAAGAAGATGGACGCAGATAAACGCGGATAAATTTGTACTTTATTAGACTAGGAAAAGTTATATTGTCAATGTGTTGGGTTGCACTTCGTTTAACCCAACCTATGATTAATTGATAATAAAGTGCGATTTAACGATTTTTGGCTTAGGCTATATTAGTAACTGACAGACTGGATTATTATGGGTTTTTCAGTTAAAATAGTCCTAGTGAAGCGCATAATATTACCAGAGAGGTACATAAAATATGGTATACAGCTTTACATTCCCACAAGAAATAATTGACAGCATTCAGGAAAGGATAGAAGTCCTGGAAAGATGCTTAAATGATGCTAACCCGCAAGATGAAGCAATGGCGGAGATGCTTGAGTTGGCTAATATTCGGCAAATATCTTTTAGTGAGTTTAAAGAAGAAGCAAGACAGATGTTATATCTACTTCAAAAATTTTTGAAGTTAGATAAGAAATTAAAAGAACAAGAAAAACAGGGCGATTTATCAATTCTACTCTTTGTTAGATACAATTTTTTATTCAAAGAAATTATAGACAATTACTGGAATTTCTTTCAAACAAAAAAAGGTAGAAAATTATTCAAAGCGATATTCATGCTTTGGGAAAAAACTTACAAAGAATTTCCAAGGATAAGACAGTTTAACAAAAATGAAATATACATTATTTTAGAAACACTAAAAAATATATTGCTTTCAGTAATTGAAATAAGTTTGAAAATTAATGTATTGACAGAAGAACAGGTTAATTTTAACATAGAAGATATCACACCTAAAGAATCGGAAACCACACTAACGTTTTTGGCATCTATAAAAAAATGGGATTATGTGTATAGAAAACTTGCATAATCCTAAATTTATTGAGGATAAAAAAGAGGTTTTAAGAATACACAGTGAGCTTCTCATTCAATATGGTGGAGAACCAGGTATCCGTGATGAAGGCTTGCTAGAATCTGCGATTAACCAGCCTCAAGCAAGTTTTGGGGGAGAGTTTTTACATCCTACTATTGTTGAACAAGCAGCAGCATATTTGTTTCATATTACTAAAAATCATGCTTTTGTAGATGGTAACAAACGCACTGGATATGGTGTCATGGTGACATTCTTGAACTTGAATGATTATGAACTGAACATGACACCAGAAGAAGCGGAGGCATTAACAATGCAGGTTGCTGATAATAAAGTGAGTAAAGAAGAGTTAATTGAGATATTGAGATATTGTATTATAGAATTGTTTTAAAGTATCAGGTGAAATGTGTTGGGTTG
Organism: Anabaena sp. 54; assembly: GCF_017355725.1. NCBI lineage: Bacteria > Bacillati > Cyanobacteriota > Cyanophyceae > Nostocales > Nostocaceae > Anabaena > Anabaena sp. 54. Next base: position 209,037 of record NZ_JAAVWA010000005.1, on the reverse strand, counting down.
CACTTCGTTTAACCCAACCTACAATTAATTTTGAATTTTTTACGCGGTTACTCCTTCCAATTGTTCATCGCTTAATTCATACAACTGACGCAATTTTTCTAATTTATCTCCATCAGCTTGCCATAAACCGCGTCCTGATGCTTCCAACATTCTCCCCAAAATATTTTTAAAAGCTTCGGGATTTGCTTTACGTAATTTTTCCGCCATTTCTGGATCTAAAGCATAGGTATCTGCGGCTTGATCATAAACCCAATCATCTTGAAAATCAGCAGTACCACCCCAACCTATTAACGCCGTCATGCGTTGGGAAATTTCAAAAGCACCACCAGAACCTTGATTAGCCATTGCGTCAGCCCATTTAGGATTTAATAACTTGGTTCTGTATTCCATTCGCAATAAATCATCTAAATTGCGGGGTGTGGTGTCTTTAGAAAAACTTTCGACAAAACTGGCTTGTACTTTTTTGCCGCTTTGTTTTTCTGCGGCTTTTTTCAAACCGCCTGTATTGGCATAATATTCCTGAATATCGGTTAATCCATATTCTACCGAATCTATTTCTTGAATAATGCGATCGCTAGTTTTTAATAAGGTCTGTAATACTTCTGGTCTAGCTTGTCCTTTATCATTTCTACCATAACTAAAGACATTGCGACTTTCCCAAGTATTTCCCAAATCTTCTCCAGATTCCCAATTACCATCAACCACCCTATCATTAACTAAAGAACCAAAATCACCAGAGGGATTAGAAAACAATCTTGCGGAAGAATTTTCCACACCTTGGGCTTTCAAAATCAAAGCGTGTTTTCTGATAAAATTCATTTCCTCCGGTTCATCAATTTCCGCAGCCCGTTGAAATAAATCATCCAATAATTCAATGATATTCACAAAACTATCTCGGAAAATACCCGATAGATTTGCTAACACATCAATACGCGGATGTCCAACCTCAGCCAGAGGTTTTAAATCATATCTAACGATGCGTCCTGTTCCTTCCTTCACAGGTTCAGCACCTACCAATTCCAAGAGAATCCCCAAAGATTCACCCTTAGTTTTAATAGCATCCAAACCCCATAATAAAACTGCCACTGTTTCTGGGTATTTCTTATTTTCATCTAAAGACTGAGAAATAATTTTCTTAGCAATTTCCTTACCCCTTTCAAAAGCAGCAGGAGAAGGCATCCGATAAGGATCTAAAGCATGAATATTCCTACCCGTCGGTAAAACACCAGCACCATCACGCAACAAATCACCACCAGGTGCAGGAGGAATAAACTCACCATTTAAACCCCGCAAAAGATTTGTTAACTCATCAGTAGATTGATTTAATAACCTTGTAATTTCCTCTTCCTCCTTCTCTCTGTGTTCTCTGTGGCTCTGTGGTTCGTTTCCAAAATAAGCATCCAAATAACCAGTTAACTCCTCATGATTCGGTGCTTCACCTAAAGTATGTAAACCAGAAGAAAAAAGACGATTTTCGAGAACTTGGAGATACTCATACAACTTAACCAAATAATGATCAAAAGCATGATTACTAAACATCCTCACATTTTCCGGTGTAAAGGGAATACCCAACCTTTTAGCATCATCAAAAGGACAATCTACCTCCAAACCAGTATCAACAATTTTTTTACAAATCCCTTCCTTTAACAGATAATTCTTTTCTGGATCTTCCCGATATTCTGCAATTAAATCGCGTAAATTCACCAATTCCTTATATAAACCAGCGCGTCCATAGGGTGGGACATTGTGAGAAATTAATACTCCATAACCACGACGTTTGGCTAAGATTGATTCGGAAGGATTATTTGCGGCATAGATATAGAGATTTGGCAGATTTCCCAAGAGAATATCAGACCAAGAATAGCCAGTATTTCCTAATGGTGAACCGGGCAACCATTCAACGGTTCCGTGCATTCCGAAATGAACAACTGCATCAGCTGCAAATTCATTTTGCAACCATTTATAATAGGCTGCATATTGGGGATGGGGGGTTAAATCTCTTTCAAACATTAACCGCATGGGATCACCTTGAATTCCCAAAGGTGGCTGGACACCTATCCACACATTTCCTAATTGCACACCACCAATATTGAACTCATCACCATAGGTTTTAATGCCGCTACCGGTGAGGTATTTCCATTGTTTTTCAATGCGAGATGTAAAAAGATATCCTAACCATTTTTCTAAGGTTCTGGCATTAACGGTATTTTTATTTTGTGGAGACGTTTCATGAAACGTCTCCACATTCATGGGATTAATTTCATCTGCTTCTTTAATTTGTTGGATTAATACTTCACCATCTTCAGGAATATCACCAACTGTATAACCCTGTGCTTTGAGTGCATTTAGTAATTTAATTAAACTGCGAGGAACGTTTAATAATGCAGCAGTTCCCACTGCACCGTAACCGGGGGGAAACCCATATAAAATAATGGCAATTTTCCGTTGGGAAATAGGTTTTTGGCGGAGAGAAACCCAACTTTTAACTCTATTAGTTAATCGCTGCATTCGTTCAGGAACTAAATAAATTTGTTCACCGACTAAACCACCGAGGGGAATTGTATCAATCGCACCATCTAATTCTGGCAAAGCATACAGTACAACACTTTGCAATCCGCCTACACCTTGGCGCGTCCAAGAGTAAATATCTTGAATTAATAACGGTGCAGCGACGATATAAGGGACATTTTTGGCTGTGAGAATGCGTTTAGCTACTTCCACCTGTCTTCCTGCTTCCATTGAACCAGCCGGACCACCAACTAGGGGAAATCCAATGGTAGAAACTATGGCATCAATTTTTACTGCTTCTGCGGTAAGGGAAGGAGTTTCAATGTTACCTCTTTGACGTTGTTGGGTTTCGTAGTCGCTGGTCATCCAATCTCTGACGGCTACGTGACCTTCTACGCCGTTGATAAAGATGGGTAAGGGAGTTAAACCGGCTTTTTCAAAATAGCGGATCAGTTGGGGAATATAGGGCAATTTGGTGATAACGTGCTTTCGGTAAAGTAAAATACCAATGATTGGGCGCAGGCCCTGCGCCCCTACGTCCTGGTCCCTTTTCCGATACCATTGTAAATATTCACGCGGTGATCTAAAAAACCCTTGATATTCGGGATGTAATAAACCCATGTCGGGGGTTTCGATGGGTGGCGGTATATCTCCAATTTTTAAATCTAAGTATTTTTCCGCAATTGTCCAAAATAAGGCAGCGACGTTTTCTGAACCGCCAGCGTTCCAGTAACCATAGATAATTAACCAGTTACGAAGGTCTTGGACTTTTTGGACTGGGATGAATTTTAATAACTTGGGTCCAATTTTCAAGAAACTGATATAACCGGCGAGTTTGTCTTCTTCTTTACCGTTGCTGAATTTGTCAAGGATGAATTTAATGGGTTTGGGCATTCCTGCGGGTTTGTCACCGATAGCGAATGCTCCTATTTTGGTTAAACTAATTAATTCCAGTGCTGACTCGAAAATGAGACGGATAGGAATATTGGCGACGCGCTCTCGCAACCACACAACTTGGTCATAATCGAAGAGTAAACTGCCAAAGAACACATCTGCGTTTTTCAGGGCTGCTTCTACTTCCGTGCTATTGGTGGTAATATTGCGATCGCTAAATACTCGAATATCCAACTCTGGACACCGGGAACTAGCCAAATCAGCCGCTTTTCGGTACAAGTCCACGTTAAACGATTCAAACCCAGCAATCAAGACAATGCGTTTCATGCGCTTTTGCTACGAAATATTTCTTTACATTGATCTTAAACATTTTTGGGGATTAATGGGGGAATCTCTACCTAGAGATTAAAATGATGTCTATGCTTTTTGGAACTAAATTAACCAGTAGCAGACTCTTGGCATAGCAACAAAGTCAATTAAGGAGATAAAAATGAAATTCGGCATTGATATTGGTCACAACTGCCCTCCCGATAGTGGTGCAGGTGGTATTAAATCGGAAGATAAGTTAACAATGGAAGTGGGTAATAAGGTTATTGCTAAATTAGAAAGTTTAGGACATACAGTAATCTCATGCAAACCAAATAGTGCCAGTACAGTAAATCAATCATTAGGTAGCCGGTGCGAAAAAGCCAATAATAACCGAGTAGATTTTTTCGTATCTATTCATTTTAATGCTTTTAATGGACAAGCTAATGGGACAGAAGTATTTGCTATTAGCGACGCTGGCAAAAAAGTTGCCCAAAAGGTATTAGATGAAATTGTCAAATTGGGCTTTTTTAATCGTGGTGTTAAAAGTGGTTCACACCTGTATGTTCTCAAAAGAACAAATATGCCAGGAATTCTCATAGAAGGTTGCTTCATTGATTCTGCCAAAGATATGCAAATATATGATGGTGAAGCAATGGCTAATGCCATAGTTGCCGGGTTAACAGGTAAAGTAGCAAGTACTTCTGTAAATCCTGCTTCTAATGCTCCTGCAAATCCTGTTATAGATGAGGAACAGAATAAAGATAAGAGCATTCTCAGACTACAACAGGCTTTAAATCGGCTGAAAATTACTGATAAAAATAATCGTCCCTTAGTAGAAGATAATGGCATGGGAGCAGCTACATCTTCAGCAACGGAAAAATTCCAGAGAATTGTGGGAGTTTTACCAACAGGAATTGCTAGTAACACTACCTGGGATGCTATCAATCAGATATTAGCTAAACGAGTTATTCAAGGAACTCATGCTAGTGGTGTGATTATCAGATATTTACAATATCGTATAGGTGCTAATCCCGATGGTATTTATGGTTCGCAAACGGAAGCAGCACTCAAGAAATTTCAACAGCAAAATGGTTTAACGGCTGATGGTATTATTGGGGCAATGACTTGGCAGAAATTGATAGGTTAGGAGCAATTTTTTACCTAATATCTATCCAGACTTCATAAAGGATATTGCTGGTAAATAGGGGGTTTTAAACGGTTATACTCCCTATACTAGTAGTCTGTCAACCCGAAAATGACGGGTGAAGGCAAGCAGGGGGAGAAGAGAGGCAGGGGGGTAGGGGAGGGAAGAACAGAAGTTTTTTCCGAAGAACTCAACTCGTCTCATTCCCAGTGTCTGACTGGGAATGAATTCTAGAAGGCTCTGCCTTCAATGATATTAGAGGCAGAGCCTCATCAACTGCATTCCTAGTCAGAGACTAGGAACGAGATGTGGTAGGGATTTGAGCTTAAGTTGACACCTATGAACACTGCTAAACCCCTACACATCTGGGTTCTTTGTCATTTGGCAAAAGTTTAAATCTCACCCGTGTGTAGTATAAAAGTTCTATGGCTATTATTAGTCCTGAGTTAGCAGCAGCTTTTAATGATGAAACTAAGAGAATGTTTGAAAAGTTTTTAATGTATAAATAAACCCCTCTGGTAAACCTCTCCAGTATTAAATGTTATTCCTTTTCCCTCTCCTCTTAGGAGCCTCTTAGGAGAGGGTTAGGGAGAGGTGCGGGGAGAGGCTTTGAAACCCCCATTCCAGCTAAGTAATCTTATTTTATTTACTTAAATTTGTAGGAAAAGTAACGTCTTCATAAACATTAGTTAGAGAACAAGAAAAATTCACACTGTTTAACTCTAATTGTTGATTTACTCTATAGCTATAAAGAACCCATCTTCCTTCAGCATTGCGCCGAAAACAATCAATCCTTTGCCGATTCTGGCTTACTAAAACATATTCTTGTAAAGTGTCTAATTCTTGATAATCACTAAATTTATCACCTCTATCTAAGGCCTCTGTAGAAGGTGATAAAACTTCAATAATTAAACTCGGATATCGTTTAAAATATTCAAATTGTGTATCTCTTGAATCGCAAGTTACCATAATATCAGGATAATAGAAAATATCTAGAGATTCAATTCTCGCTTTCATATCAGCGACATAAAGACGGCATCCTGTACCACGAATATGATTTCTTAAAAGGGCGACTAAGTTAGCGGTAATTGTCACATGGGCATCACTAGCACCAGCCATTGCGTAAATTTGCCCTTGGATATATTCATGTTTAATAGGGCTGGATTTTTCAGCTTCTAAATATTCTTCTGGGGAAAGATAGGGGTGAGATTGGCTAAGAGTCATATTAGAAAACTTTTATATTGATTATTTAGATAATATCATATATTGTGTTACAATGTTAGTTGGAATTGAGGTTAAAAATATGACTCACATAACATCAAAAAAAGTAGTAAGAAGAGGAAGAATTTTTCCTGAATTGACTATATCACCAGAAGAATTAGCCAAACGAGAAGCAGAAGATGAAATATTTTATCAACGTTGTCGGGCAATTTTTGAGCGTGTCCGTCCTCAATATATCGAAAGTCACTATGGTTGGTATATTTCCATAGAACCAAATAGTGGGGAATATTTAATTGATCAGGATAGAATGCAATCTCATAAAAGAATGTTGGAAAAATATCCTCAAGCTAGACACTTCGTTTTTTGTTTGAATGAAACGGGGACAACTGGCACAATATGATAGATGGTTATTTTGGAGAAAATGGGCAATTATTTTTTGAGATTGAATTAGTTACTGATGATGGCTTAAATCTTCCTATAGATGCACTATTTGATACGGGATTTGCAGGTTTTATGGCTGTTAATACACAAGATTTAAATGGATTAGAATGGGTGTATAGTGGGGAGGAAATTTTACGGACTGCGAAAGGTGAATCAAAATTTCAGATTTATTTAGGTCAAGTGATATTAGACGGAAAGCAGTATCAAATTCCTGTGAACGTGGGTAAAGGTATTAATGAAATTTTATTGGGTTCTGAGTGGTTGAAGTTGTTGCGTTTGGTGGTGGATTTTCCAGAGGGTATTTTAACTTTGGGATAATTTTTTATTTCGCGCAAAGATACAAAGGAGCAAAGGCGCAAAGGAAGAGAAGTGTTATAAAATATATATAGTTCCAATACCAGGATAAATCATGACTATTCAAATTAATGCTCCTCCTGCTATTGATTATGCACCTCTGGAATTACAAGGGGAATTAATCGCTATGCAAGAATTAACTATTGAGGAGTTATTAACTATTGCTCAAAGTCGAGTTCCAGAAAGTCAGCAAGAATTACATTTACAACTTTTAGAAAAAAATCAAAATAATCAATTAAGTGAATCTGATAGATTATTATTGAAATCGCTGCGAGTGAGTGCTGATTATTTAATGTTGAAAAAAGCCTATGCCTATGCACTTTTAAAGTGGAAAGGTTATTCTCTTCCAGATTTTGAGCAATTAGTATAATACCAGTGTCATCTATTTCTAAATCTCTTCGTCAACAAGTTATTAATGAGGCGAGCTATAGATGTGAATATTGTCGCACATCTAGCCGTTTAACAGGTATGCCTTTAGTTATGGATCATATTTTGCCTAGTTCTTTAGGGGGAAATGATGAGCGAGAAAATTTAGCTGCTTGCTGTTATCGTTGTAATGAGTTTAAAGGAGCGAAAATAACAGCTAATGATCCTGTAACGAATGAATCTGTATCTTTGTTTAATGCTCGTCTACAAAGATGGTTAGAGACTTCCAAGAAATAAATTATCCCAAGAAACGAACCACAGAGGCACAGAGTACACAGAGAGAGAATTTTTGCATCAGTTTTGGGACATTTTTTTATTTGGAAGTCTCTTAGATCATTTTCAATGGGCAAATGGTGGTACTCATATTATTGGGATAACTGCTATTGGCAGAGGTACGGTTTTAGCTTTACGATTAAATAATGAAGATGTTGTCCAAGCTAGGGCTATTTGGATTGGTTTAAGTTGGCATCCTCCTAATGATTAATGATGGGGATTTTTGGGGTTTTTATTTCGCGCAAAGAAAAAATGAAACCCCAAACAAAGGTTTTTGTAATCTTACCTATTGACAAATGATAAGGGTTACGTATAATAGTACGTAATATTATATTCATATTAAGTCAGCGTTTCTGGAAAACGCAGGTATCATGTCAATGGCAATTTTTAGCAATGCTTACTCAGATGAGTTAGTGACAGCTACTGAGTTAAATCGTCAACCTGGAAAGGTTTTAGATAAGGCTTATGAACACCCAATTACTATTACTAGAAATGACCAATCTTTTGCGCTGTTGCGTCGTGAGGATGTGGCTTATTTAGTGAAAGGTGTAACACAAAGTAAGGCGGTTTTTGAGGTATTATCGTTGGCGTTTCGGTTATTGTTGGGTCAAGAAATTGGTTATGAACATCCTTATGGTTGGTTGCGGGTTTTTGATGCTGATGAATTGCAAGAGTTTATTAAAGAAGTGAGTGAGGCTTTTCGCTTAACTGATACTTCTAATCAGGCTTGGGATTTGATTGATGCTATTATTTATGAATGGAAAGAAAGTTCTATAGCTATTAGTAGTCCTGAGTTAGCAGCAGCTTTTAATGATGAAAATAAAGAGGGAAAATCATGTTAAAATTTATGTTCAAATAATGATAAAAGTTGCAATTAAGCACAATTTAAGTTAAGATAATAAATAGAGTTAAAGTTAATGATATGACTCACATAACATCAAAAAAAGTGGTAAGAAGAGGAAGAATTTTTCCTGAATTGATTATATCACCAGAAGAATTAGCTAGACGAGAAGCAGAAGATGAAATATTTTATCAACGTTGTCGGGCAATTTTTGATCGTGTCCGTCCTGAATATATGGAAAGTCACTATGGTTGGTATATTGCCATAGAACCAGATAGTGGAGAATACTTTCTTGATCAAGATAATATCCAAGCTCATAAAAAAGTCCATGAAAAATATCCAAAGGCTAAGAATTATGTGTTTTGCTTAAATGAAACAGGAACGACTGGGAGAATATGATTCAGGGAAATTTTGGTAGTGAGGGGCAGCTATTTTTTGAGCTTGATTTGATTACGGCTGATGGATTAAATCTACCTGTGGATGCGATGTTAGATACAGGATTTACCAAGTTTATGGCAATTAATACTCAAGATTTGGATGGACTGGATTGGGTTTTTCTTGGTAATGAACCTATGCAAACAGCACAAGGTGAATCAAGGTTTAATATCTATTTAGGTAAGGTAATATTGGATGGTAAGGAATATGAAATTCCTGTTCATGTGGGGGATAATATTACAGAAGTTTTATTAGGTTCTGAATGGTTGAAGTTTTTGCGTTTGGTTGTGGATTTTCCAGAAGGTATTTTGAATTTAGGATAATTTTTTATTTCGCGCAAAGGCGCAAAGGTGAAATCATGAATATCCAAATTAAACCGGAATTAGAGCAAATTATTCAAGCGCAAATTGCTATGGGTAGATATACAAATCCTGAAGATGTAATTAGTAAGGCTTTGAAGTTACTTTTGGAGTGGGATAAGGGTTATCAAAATTGGTTGGAAGAAACACGGGAAAAGGTTGATATTGCTATTGAACAATTGGATAGAGGGGAAGGTATTAATGGAGATGTTGTGATTTCACAATTGCGGGATAAGTTGCGTCAAGCGAGAGAGATACAAGGATGAAAATACATATTATTTCTCCAGAAGCTAGTCGGGATTTATTAGAAATTATTGATTATTTTGCCAATAGAAATATTGATGCTGGAGAGCGTTTTGTTGATGAATTTGAGAAAAAATGTAAATATTTAGCTAATTTCCCCAATATGGGGCGTAGCTATGAATATATTAGGGTTGATTTGCAGGGTGTTCCTTTGGATGGTTATGTTATTTTTTATTGAGTTATTAATGGTGGGATTGAAATTGTGCGTGTAGTTAGTGGTTATCGAAATCTGGAATCTTTGTTTACAGAATCAATGGATGATTGAAACTTTATCTCACGCAAAGACGCAAAGGAAGAATACAAAAAATTTAACCCTCTGCAAAACCAGTAAACTGCCTAATATGAGGCGCTCTAAATCGCTTTACCTGATTCCATGATAATTATACTTTCTCCTGCTGCTACTTGGTGAAGATAGCTAGTGAAGTTTTTCTGGATTTCATCAATGGTTATGGTTAACATGAGATGATTGTTTAGGAATGTTTCTAGTATATCAAGAAGTTATGAATATTTTTATTTCACGCAAAGGTGCAAAGGAAGAGAAGTGTTATAAAATATATACAGGATAAATAGCAGAATAAATCATGAATGCTTACAAGACTTATATCACCATTGAAGACCCGAAGCAGGTAGTTTTATCTGATTTACCTTTTCAAGTTGGACAGCGTGTGGAGATTATTGTTTTAGCTGAAGATAACCCGCAAGTTACAATTAGTAATAAGTTGCGGAATTTATTTGATAAAACTCAGGCTATTTCTGGTGTGGAAGAGGTTACAGAGGAGGATATAGCCGCAGAAATTGAAGCTTATCGGCGTGGGGAATGAAAGTTATTATTGATACTAATGTTTTAGTTTCTGCTGTTCTCAAGGGGAGAGAACCAAGGGATGTTATTCAATTTGTTGTGGATAGTCCTAATTGTGATTGGGTTGTTTCTGAGGAGATTTTAGCAGAGTATCAGGATGTGTTAAGTCGGAAGAAGTTTAAGTTGACAGATGAAGTCAGAAAAGAATGGTTAGATATTATAGATTTGGTGACTACATTAGGAATGAGGATTAAATAAAGTGCAAATCTTGTTAGATGTAATCTAACTAATGTTAGACGGTCGTTATCAAGAATTGTAAGTTAATAAATCCACGTTCCTTAGTTGATGTTCAGGTAACTATAGATTTTGCTAGAGATAGAAAGGATGAAAAGTTTTTAGCTTGTGCTATCGCAGCAGAGGCGGATTTTTTAATTACTGGAGATGCTGATTTTAATCAAGCGCAGAATTTAGTGAATACTACTATTGTTTCTGTGTCTATGTTTAAGCGGTTGGTTTGTGATTTTAGGGGATAATCAAGCGATTAGAACGATACATAAAAAAGTTAAACCGATGCAAAACCTGTAAACTGTCTGACATAAGGTGATCTAAAACCTAAAACAATATCTGTTTTCGGAACACCTAACGCTACTAATTGATGAGGAATTCCTTCTTCGGTAAAATCTCTTTCAATCCAAATTTTACCATCTTTAATACTAATATGAATGGGAAACCAGTAAATTCTCTTTTCATCTTTCCATCCTGTAACCAATAATAAATAAACATCCCTTTCTGTATCAAAAACAAGTTCGAGATTTTCTGAATCTTCTACACATTCTTCTTGTGCATACTTTTGAATGAAATTTTTAACTATTTCTCGATAATCTAACTTTTCCATAGTAAGATTTCCTCTCTTTTTACATCAAACACTAATAACTTAATGTCATAAGTCTGTAAAACAGTTTGAATAAAAGAATCTAGAAAAAATCCTTCATATATATCTTCAGATATAGCTAGATATAATATCCTGTGAGGATCTTTCTGTGTTAATACTACCTTATAATTCAAAAACTGACCAATAGCTGTATGAAATTCAGAAATGGCTGAAAGTCCTATAAAACTTTTTACCTCTACGGCTATTTTTTGATTATCTTTCTCCGCAGTAATTAACTTTTCTGCACCTAAGTCTATTCTCACTTTAACTTTTTCAGTAAGTTCAAAAGATAAAGGATCATGAGTAATTAGCCAATTATCTTTTTCTAAAGCTAACCTAACTGCATTGTGAAAAAAGTCTTTTGCTGACATAAGAAGTTAAAGTGATATTTTATCTTAGATTATACCTAATTTGTTAAGTTGTTAATTTACAAACTATGAAGTTATGAAGCTATTTGATAAATTACAGGTTTATATCTTGCTTCGGGAATGGGTTTACCTTCTATTTCCGCAGCTTTTAACCAAGCAGCTTTGGCTTTGAGAACTTCTTGCAGTGCTTCTTCTTCAGTTAAACCAAATCCTGAACAATATTTTAAATCAGGAATATCAGCAATATAACCTTCATCTTCTTGACTGTAGAAAATATTAATGTGATACTGCTTCATTGCTCATTCTCCAAAGTGAGTGCATATTCTTCAATCAAAATCAAAAATTGACGAACCTGATTCTGCACCTAAGTCTATATATAAATCTCTTATACCCCATTTGAGAACAAATGGATCTTTGGTGATTTGCCAATTATCTTTTTCTAGGGCATTTCTAACGGTATTATGGTAAATGTCTTTAGCTGGCATAGGGATAAATTTATACTACAATATATAGTATATTAATTTGGGTATTTACAAAAAGCCCTGGCGATTAGAAATCGCGGCTATACAAACGAAGTCCACCTGCGTGGACTAAAAACAAAATTTTTGAACCCGCGAAGGCGGGTTTTGTCTGTGTAGACGCGAATTATATTCGCCGGGTGCTATACTTAAAATACACATAAAATCCAATTAGATATACGTGAGTGTTATTAACATGAAACGAGACTGGAATCTTGTCAGACAAATATTGCTTCAAACTGAATCCTCTCCTCCAGGAGTTTATATTCAAAGTTTTACCTGTGAAGGATTTGATAGAGCTACGATTATTGAACATATTGAAATTATGATTGAGTCCAAATTACTTGATGGTGTTGTTTACAAAACTTCTATGGTAGGTTGTGCAAGTTTTGTAGTATATAAAATTACCTGGGAAGGACATAATTTTTTAGAAGATGCCAGAAATGATACTATCTGGAAAAAGGTAATGGCAGAAGCAAAGGATAGGGGAACTTCTACAAGCTTTGTGGTTATAAATGGACTTTTAACTAAAGCTGCACAGAAATTTGCAGGACTAGGATAAGTAGGTAGTAATATGGAATTCAAATTTGTAAAACCTAAAGATGAAAAAGAAGCTAATCACACTTGGAATACTTTAATTAATAGTTTAATTAAAAGAAAAAATTATTGTATTGCCTCAACCCTTGAGGAGCAAGAAAAAGCTCGTAAATTTGGATATTTAATAATTAATTCACAAATGTGGATGTTTAATGATGAATCAATTAAGATTTTTTGGATTTTTTGTGAATTTATTACTATTTTTTTGAAAACTAATTATCTAAATAATAAAACGAAAGATATAACAACTTATCATACTATTTATAAATGCCTAAAAATAGAAATTGAATTGGAAATTACTAATATTAATCAAGGCAATAGAAAGAGAGAATCTAAGGATGTACTGACAGCAATATTTTCTCGTATATCTGAACAAATAAAAGAATATGAATTCTTTTTCGTTGTAGACGGTTTAGAATTACAAGAAATCAATAAAATATGTTTTGGTAATATTAAAGTAGTCAAATTTGATGAAAATTCAATGAATGATTTCTATGAAAATAATATTGAAATCAATCCTTCATATGCTGAAAATCTAAAACAATATATTGCAGATAATTTTTTGAATAAAGTAGTGATGATATGTTCATCTGTTGGTGATTCAGATAAAGCTGAGGAAATTGTAAGATATAAATCTAAAGAATTAATAAATTATTTTAGATATTTAATATGTGTTATGGCACATGATAGGATTTCAGACAATATGATAAAGATAAATATTGCGGCTGAAGCGTATACTCAAACTGAATATGTTCTAAGAAGAAAAGTTGCTAATAATACAACAGCTTCTATAAGAGGTAGAGGAAGAAGGAGTTTACATAAATTCATTATTAATGAAAATCTACTGAATGACTTAGAGGAAAAAGCTTTTTTAAATGAGTATAAAACTGTTTTAAATACTAAATTAATTAGCGAATTAGAGGGTAGTATTATAACTGCGATATATTGGACTGGAGAAGCTCAAAATGAATTTGATCTTGATATTGCATTTTTAAAATATTGGACTGCTCTTGAAACTATATTTTCTAACGAAAAGGAAAAAATTACTCATGCTTTGTGTAAAGGAATTTCAATTACCCTAGCATTTAGTAGTTATCATTTTATTGAAGTTTGTGAAACCTTGACTATTTATAAAAGAATTTCTTATCTTTATGATAAACGTTCAAAAATTATTCATACTGGATTCAGGCAAAGTATTACTGCACAAGAACTATCAGAAATTTGCAGATATACTTCATATGTAATTTTAAGTTTGTTTGATTTCAGAAATCAAGGTTATACAGAATTAAAGCAGATTGGTAGAGAAATTGAAAGACTATATAAGATTGTAAATCGAGAAAAAACACAAAAAATAACAGAACTGGCTGATAAAATCCAGAAAATATTAGAAGAGATAAGCACTTTAAACTCAATGAATACAACTACTGAAAAGATGATAATCGCAGCTAAAAGTCTTGAACATATAGAAAATAATTCCAACTTAATACAGGAAATTATGAATGCGATAAGACAAGGTGGTATTACAGATTTGGCAAAATTACTTAATCATCCATCTGCACCTTTTTTAATTGTTGCTTTAGAAGGGTTGCAAAAAAAAATAAGTTAGTGAAATTTTCTCAAAAAAGTTTAAACTTTCATCTTATTTCTTCTTCCCTTCTTCCTTCGCGCTCTTCGCTCCTTCGTGGTTCATTAAATAAGTCCATAACACAAAACGAAAAAAAAGGGATAAGCAAAACGCCTATCCCCAAAAAAGCAACTAATCATCAAGTTACCAAAATCCAACAATTGAATAAAAAATCTAAACCGATGCAAAATCAGTAAACTGTCTCACATAAGGTGATCTAAAACCTAAAACAATATCTGTTTTTGGTACACCTAACTCTACCAACTCATTAGCTACTCCTTCCTCTGTAAAATCACACTGTATCCAGATTTTTCCATCCTTAATATCAACATGAATCACCGAACCATAAGTTCGTTTTTCACCTTCCCAACCTAGATGAATGACTAAATAGTGATTTTTTTGATCATCAAATATTAATTGTATTTCCGTTCCCTTAGCTAAATGACTTTCTGTATGTCTTGCTAATACAGTCTGTACCAATTCAGGATAATTTATTCCTTCCATAAAACAATCTCCTCTTTGCTAATTTCAAATATCAATAATTTTAATTTATGTTCAGCAATTATTTCTTGAATCACAGGTATTAGAAAAAAAGCTGTATAGATTTCATAACTAATTGCTAAATATAAAATACGATCAGGTGCTTCTTTTCTTAAAACAGAACGGTAGTTAAGTGTTTGTCCTAAAGCCGTATGAAATTCACTGATAGCTGATTTTCCCAAAAAAGATTTTATTTCAACTGCTATTTTTTCTCCTTCCTTTTCTGCTGTTAAAAGTCTTTCTGCTCCTAAATCAAGACGAAATTCTATAGTATCTACTATAAATCTTAAAGGATCGTCAGTAATTAACCAACCATCTTTTTCTAAAGCTAACCTAACTGCATTGTGAAAAAAATCTTTTGCTGACATAAAAACTTATAATAACACCCTCCATCCCATTATATCCTCCCTCTGCGCTCTCTGCGTCTCTGCGGTTCGTTAAAAAAAAGGGATAAGCAAAACGCCTATCCCCGAAAAATCAACTAATTAATGACTTACGTTCCAGACTGCCAAGAATTGGTATAGTCAATTTGCGCGGCTGTCAAACTATCAATGAAAATGCCCATAGCTTGCAACTTCAAACGAGCAATTTCCTCATCCACTTCTCTAGGAATAGAATGCAAACCAGCAGCTAAACTACCCTTATTCTTCACCAGGTATTCAACAGCCAAAGCTTGGTTAGCAAAACTCATATCCATAACTGCGCTGGGGTGTCCTTCAGCAGCAGCCAAATTAATCAAACGTCCTTGTCCGAGAACAACAACGGATTTACCATTTCTCAACTTATACTCTTCAGTGAAAGGACGGACATCCTTGATTTCCTTAGCATTAGCAGCCAAGTATTTCAAATCAAGTTCCAAATCAAAGTGACCAGAGTTACAAACGATCGCACCGTCTTTCATCACATCGAAGTGTTCACCCCGAACGACGTGCTTGTTACCTGTGACAGTAATGAAGATATCACCGTGAGGCGCTGCTTCTGCCATTGGTAGCACGCGGAAACCATCCATAACGGCTTCAATAGCCTTGATGTGGTCAATTTCGGTAACGATGACATTTGCACCCATACCACGGGCGCGGAGGGCTGTTCCCTTACCACACCAGCCATAACCGACAACGACAACAGTTTTACCAGCTAACAAAATATTTGTAGCGCGAATAATCCCGTCTAAGGTAGATTGACCAGTACCATAGCGGTTATCAAAGAAGTGCTTGGTGTCTGCGTCGTTGACGTTCATCGCAGGGAATGTAAGAACGCCTTCGTTAAACATGGCGCGTAACCGCACGATACCTGTAGTGGTTTCTTCGGTGCTACCAATTAAATCAGCGATTTGGTTTTGACGGTGTTGAACCAATTCTGCTACCACGTCGCTACCGTCATCAACAATGATGTTGGGGCGGTGATCTAAAGCTATTTGGACGTGACGGCTATAGGTAGCGGCATCTTCGCCTTTTTGAGCAAATACGGCAATACCATGATCAGCTACAAGACTTGCAGCTACGTCATCTTGAGTTGATAAAGGGTTACTAGCAATTAAAACTGCATCAGCACCACCGGCTTTGAGGGCGATCGCTAAATGTGCAGTTTCTGTGGTGACGTGGGCGCAAGCTGAAATACGCAATCCAGCAAAGGGCTTTTCTTTCTCAAAGCGATCGCGGATTTGCTTCAATACGGGCATTTCTCTTCCAGCCCATTCAATCCGTTGTCTTCCCAAGGGAGCGAGGGCGAGGTCTTTAACCTCGTGCTTTAATATGGGAGTTGTTGCAATCATGAAAATTATCCTCTAAAAAATGAAACAGGTCTATAAACCTTTACGTACTTTAACAATATTTTCTGACAACTAGCCATATTTTCTCGTAAATACTGATTCCCGATTTATCAGCAAAAGTAATTTTGCCAATTATATGCCGAAATATATCAGATTTGATATAGTAAAAATATGGAAAAAACTGATAAACCTCTAGTTTTATTACATGGATAAGTTCAGAAGTTAAGTACAAATCATGAGAGAACAAACCACGAAGGAACGAAGAAAACGAAGAAAAGAGGGTTTCAGAGATATTTTGTGTAAGTCATAAGATAGTCAACCCAGAATTGCTAATGCTGAAAATGGAGATGATTCTGTTTCCATTGAGTTATTAATACGTGCAATGTTAGCTACTGGTGCAACTCCCCAGGATATCGGCCAGATAATTGCTAGTGTGCAGGGGTGAGAGTATTTTCTAAGTTAATGAAGCCAAAGTTTGTATCAACAGATGAGATTCTTTACCAATATCACCTTGTAATAAAAATTGATACCATTGTTGTAACTGTTGCCGAGCTAAAGTATAAAGCGGATCATCAATACCTGAGTGAAAAAGTTCTATTATCGCCTGTCTTTGAGTCTTTCCCCGTCCTAAAATCCTCAACCAGAGAGTGGAAATATCTATAGGTAGTTCATTTGTAACAACGATAGTAGTAGAAAAAATTGCAGGTAAATTATAAACACCTGGAATATTCACAGCAGATGATTTAATTCCAAATCCTTGAAAATGGTCAGGAAAAATAGAGGGAACGATGATCAATTGAGTTTTATTATCATCCTCTTCCGATTTTTCCCGATCTATATCTTTTAAAGTTTCATTTACAGGAATAATCCCGCCATTAGTTTCACTTGTCCACGTTAAAAAATGATTTATACAGTTTCTTACTTCCTGCGTGTTTGGTGTCCAGCGTAGAGGTTGAATAATACAGGGAGTTGAAGTAAGTTCTCCCAATAATCCCAAGGATATCCTAGATTTATTAATATCAGGTTCAAACAATACATCCACTATTTTTGCTTCCGCCACCACTTCGGGACTAACTAATATATTAGGGTTATTAGTAAAGAGTGTTTCTATATATGTACGTTCCCAACCAAATCGAGAAGGATGTTTATAGACTCTTAATTTAGGGTTGCGGGGAATAAGTTCATTCAGGAAAACATTACCATAATTACTAAGTAGTGCAGAAAGGTAATTTTGGGCAAAAATCACAAAAGATGGTCGAGACATAGGAAATTTTTCAAAAATATTATTTCTAAGATATTATACATTTAATTAGCCATATTTTATCATAAATACCTATTAGCTAGTAGATACTACCTTTATCTTCAATATAAGTAAGATTAAGACCTGATCTAACTTTTGGCTTTTTCATCCTTCTCTGATAAGACTATAGCAACCTTGCGAATTACCCAAGGAGGTATTTGAGTGCTAGTTCAATTTTTAGCTATTACGGGTTCAATGATCATATCTATTGCACCTATACCTAAAGCTACAACCCAAACTCCAGAGAATTTACACAAAACTGCATTTATCAAAACAGCATTAACCCAACCACAACCAGAAACGCAAACTCAATTTTTCCAACAAGTTGGTATTGCTACTGCTAGTACCATCACTATGATGATTATGAGTTGGGGAGTCCGTCGTTTCCAAAAACGTTTAAGTAATAATTTACTAAAATCATTTGAGTCTAATTCCTTAGATGATCAACCCATTACCAAATTAATTAATCAACAACAGCAACATCTTCAAGAAGTTAAAACCAGACTATTTCAACTTGCACAAGCTGGAATTTGGGTCAGTGGTAATTTAATTATTTTAGGACTATTTCCTGCTACCCAAGCCTTACAAATTGGGATTCTCACCATTGCCAAAATTCCCATCAAATTAATTATTGTTGGTGTGGGAACGTATGTCATAGTCCGGTTTACTTATGCTATCATCGATCATTTTACCTCTACCATCATTAGTGGTGGAGCATTACTAACTCCAGAAACTTCCGAACGTCTACAATTGAGAATATCCACATTTTCCGGTGTCACTAAAAGTATCACCACCATTATTTGGGTAGGTGCGGGAATTTTAATGTCCTTAATTGCCTTGGGAATAAATATTGTTCCTCTTCTGGCTGGTGCCGGTTTGGTCGGTGTGGCTATATCTCTCGCTTCCCAAAACTTAATCAAAGACGCAATTAACGGCTTTCTAATTATTTTTGAAGATCAATATGCTCTGGGTGATATGATTACCGTCGGCACTGTGGGCGGTTTGGTGGAAAAGTTGAATCTACGAATGACTCAAGTTCGAGATTCAGAAGGGCGTTTAATTACCATTCCCAATAGTGAAGTCAAGATTGTAGCTAATCTCTCCAGCCGCTGGTCACGGGCTGATTTAAGTATTCCGATTTCTTATCAAGCTGATGTAGACAAAGCTTTACAATTAATTGAAAATGTGGGTTTGGAGATGAGTCAAGATCCCGAATGGCAACATCAAATTCTGGAAAAGCCGAATGTTTTAGGAGTCGAACATTTTAGCGATCGCGGTATCATGATTCGCGTCTTAATCAAAACTCAGCCCCTCAAGCAATGGACTGTAGCCAGAGAATACCGTCGTCGTCTCAAAATTTCCTTAGACGCAGCCGGAATTTATATTCCCGTACCCCAACAAGCCAATTGGGTTACTAAATTTTAGCCTAAACAAGTTCAAAAATTTTCTAGTTATTCAGTCATCAAAAGACAACTTTTGCTATGAGACTGGGAATATAGCTAAGGCCACGCTACGCTATCATCATCTCGTTCCTAGTAGTTCGTCAAATTTATTTTGACGGGTAATGATCGGAAAAAACTTCTGTTCTTCCCTCCCCTACCCCCCCTGCCTCTCTTCTCCCCCTGCTTGCCTTCACCCGTCATTTTCGGGTTGACAGACTACTAGTCTCTGACTAGGAATGCAGTTAATGAGGCTCTGCCTCTAATATCATTGAAGGCAGAGCCTTCTAGAATTCATTCCCAGTCAGAGACTGGGAATGAGATGACTTGAGTTCTTTGGGGGATAAATGTTTTATGTTAAGTTGACACCAATGAAGCTCTTGCTTTACCCCTACCCGCAGAATCAAATAATTAAGCCGTATTGAGTATAAGTTGACACCATTGAATGAAGCATACCCCCATACTCAAAACTAACTAAGAAAGGTCTTTCAACTCAGCGGTGCGGACGGAAAGCATCTGTGTCTGATTCCCTCTTTGCACTTTTATCTGCAACGCCTGACCAAGGGTACTGTCTTCCACTACACCTTGTAACTGTTCAGCACTAGTAATTTCTTTACTATCAATCTGTACAATCACATCACCGCGACGGATACCCGCAGTTGCAGCCGGAGAATTAGGGACAACTCGCATGACTAAAACTCCTTTAACTTCAGGAATTGCAAACATGGAATTAGGATCATTGTTATTTTGTTTTGCTAATTCCGGTGTTAATGTCACCATTTGCACACCTAAGTATGGGTGAACAACTCTGCCATCTCGTTGCAATTGTACAGCGATCGCCTTAGCCTTATCAATAGGAATTGCAAACCCAATCCCCATCGCATCGGCGCGAATTGCGGTATTAATTCCAATCACTTCGCCTAAACCATTTAATAATGGTCCACCAGAGTTACCGGGGTTAATAGCTGCGTCAGTCTGGATGAAATCTAACCGTTTATCACTGATTCCTACTTGAGCGCTCGAACGTTTTAGGGTGCTGACAATCCCCAAGGTAACAGTATTATCAAATCCTAACGGATTACCGACCGCGATCGCCCAATCTCCCACCTGAACATTATTAGAAGCACCCAAAGGAGCAACAGGTAAATCTTTACCAGCATTAATCTTAACTACAGCCAAATCCGTAACTTCATCAATACCTTTCACCTTACCCTCAAAAGTGCGACCATCTTTTAGACGGACTGTAACCTTATCAGCCTTATCAACTACGTGAGCATTAGTGAGAATTACGCCGCTTTTGTCAAGAATAAAACCAGAACCTAAACCCCGTAATTGTTCCGTCGGTGATTGTTGGGGAAAGCTATCACCAAAAAACCGCCGAAAAAATGGATCTTCCATCATCGGATCATTGCGGCGAGTAATCGTTCGTTCAGTATCAATTCTCACTACCGCCGCACCCACACGATTCACCGCTGCTGTCACAAAACTATGACTACCAATGACAGCAGTAGCAGAAGATGGTTTTTGAGCAACTTGTGTGAATGACTCAGTGACAGGATTTGGTCCCGGTTCTGCTGCTGAAGGTAACACCCGTAGGGAAGTGACAGTCAACACCACTCCCATAAAAATCGCTAACACATGGGTACTGAGTTGTCTAATAGACCGGGGCATTTGAAAAAATCGCATAATCACAACCTAATCTACAAGCCTAGTTTTTGCTGTTTCTTGATAAATCTATCTACATCTCATTCTAGTTTATTGACATTTTCACTCACATTTAAGTTTCGGGGATTTTGCCAAATCTTGGCTCAAACATGAATATTTCCCATCTGTCACTAATTCAGTAGCAGCAGTTAAACAACATACAAAATTCCTATCTCTCTAGGCTAAAATATTGATTAAGTAATTAGACAAAAATATTTACAGTCATTGCGAGCGAAGGGAAGCAATCACAACCCTTGGAATTGCTTCACTTCACTTCGTTCCCTATGGCTAACGCCACGCAACGCTAACGCAATGACATTGTGTAATTAATTCTGTCTCACTACTTAGAGCCAAAATGCCAAAACCAATATTCATAGAACAACTCATGAATGGAGCAACCCCCATCACAAACAACTCCTCACCTGTATCAGAACCAGGCGAACATATCCACAATCACAGTCATACGGATCATACACACATTGATTCTGTTCATCCTCATGTCCACAGTGAAGAGTCCTTACGGCGGATTATTAACCGACTATCACGTATAGAAGGTCACGTTCGCGGAATCAAGACAATGGTACAACAAAATACGCCATGTCCTGATGTATTATTACAAATTGCCGCCGTGCGAGGAGCATTAGATAAAGTAGCACGAATTGTCCTAGACGAACATTTAACTGAGTGTATTGGTAGAGCCGCCCAAAAGGGTAATATAGAATTAGAAATTGAACAATTAAAAGCCGCTTTAGATAGATTTTTGCCTTGATTATCCATAAATATCAATTTCACTATTCTTTAAATCATCAACCAAACAAACCAATAATTCTGTTTTTACATGGCTTCATGGGGAATATTTATGAATTTGATCAAGCCATAAAACTACTAGTTGATGATTTTTCCCATCTTACCATTGATTTACCGGGACATGGCAAAACTCATGTTTTAGATGATGAATGTTATACAATGGCATCTACAGCCGCAGCGATTATCCAATTATTAGATCAATTAAAAATTGACCAGTGTTATTTAATTGGTTACTCAATGGGAGGAAGATTAGCCTTATATCTGACTCTGTATTTTCCCCAAAGATTTATTAAAGTTATCCTAGAATCTGCTTCTCCTGGTTTAGCCACAGAAACCGCAAGGTTGGCTAGAATTAAAAGTGATGCTCAAATAGCCAAAAAATTAACGAGAATGACAAATAAAGATGATTTTGATTACTTTCTCCATAATTGGTATCAACAGCCAATTTTTGGGGATATTAAAAATCATCCACAATACCAATCTATGATAGCCAGTAGATTAGCAAATAATCCGCTAAATTTAGTTAAATCACTGCAATTTATGGGAACAGGTTCTCAACCTAGTTTATGGGAATTTCTACCTAAAAATACTATTCCTCTATTATTATTAGTTGGTGAGGAAGATGAAAAATTTATGAAAATTAATATGGAAGTTACCAAAAAATGTAACTTTGTTAAATTACAAATAATTGATCAAATTGCACATAATATTCATCTAGAAAACACTGTAGCATTTGTGCAAAATATGCAAAAATTTTTTAGTAGGGTGTGTTAGCGACAGCGTAACGCACCATTATCAATAATTTGGTACATTACAGATTTCTCATTGTTGTTGTTACCGAATTCTGGGCGCAGACCCTGCGCCCCTACGTTGCGAACTGTTTCCGTTCTATAAAACTTACCCAAAATTACCAAAGTCTAGACACATCTGGACAGCGATAATCTTAGTGTTTATTTCCTGCTTCATCGCGGTCTTAGAATGACTTCCAATCTTGTTTGCCCGCTCCACAGACAATCTCGGTAGAACTTACCGTTTCTGACCGTAGTTCCTAAAAAGAACCCTATTACCGTTGCACTCAGAACTCCCAACGATTAACATCTTTCCTAGTCCAACGATAAATCAAGGATTTGTAAACGAACTCTGGTAAGGCTAACATTCGTTGCCAGCGCCAAGGTTCTTGATATAGTCTATATAGCCATTCTAAGTTATTATTTGCTAACCAACGGGGGGCGCGAGTTTTTCCACCTGACCAAATATCAAAACTACCACCAACACCTACCCAAATGGAGTGAGGACACAAATGACGGTGTTCAGCAATCCATAATTCTTGACGTGGTACTCCCAAACCAACAAATATTACTTGTGGCTGTAGTTGAGTCAGAGTTTGCAATAACTGTTGTTCTTCTGCTGGGGAATGATAACCAGAATGTGTGCCGGATATTTTGAGAGTGGGAAGTTGTTTTTGCCATAAATCTGCTGCTTTTTCGGCTATTCCTGGTGCGCCTCCATAGAAAAATATTGAAGCAGATGTTTGTTCTTGATCTATTATTTGTAAAAGGCTTTCTGCTAATTCAATTCCGGGAAACCGTTGCACTTTTTGTCCTAATAAATATTGTAAATAGAGAACTACTCCTGCGCCGTCGGGAATAACTAATTCAGCATTTTTAATGATTTTTGCTAATGGGAGATTGCGCTCTGCTTGCATAGTCATTTCGGCATTGAGGGTGACGACATGAGTCCCTTGACCTGCTTTTAAGCAATCTAATAACCAGTTTGGATAATTATTCATTATATGCACTGGTAAGCCTAGTACGGGTAATGCTTGCGGGAATTTAAACATAGTTTTTTTAAAATCAGAATTTAGGAGAATGTTTGATAAAGATTAGTGTATCAAGTTTTTCCCTGAATGAATGACAAGAATTTGTCAAGTAAAACAGTTTAGGTGTTACAGCAATTCTCGGTTTCATGAAATACAGTGGAGGGCGCAGACCCTGCGCCCCTACAGGTTTTGCGATAGGAAAGTGTACCTCATAACATCAGAAAGTGGGGTTAAGATCCTCTGGACGATCAATATCCGCTAAAGTTTGCAGATAGCTCATTGATAAGTTTAACTTCTGGGCAATTTCTACTGTTTTTACAAATACTTGAGCGGTTCCCCAGGAAATATTTGTAAATAATTCTGCTATTGGTTGTTGTAACCCAATTAAATAATAACCACCGTCTAGGGCAGGACCCAGGACAAGATTACAAACTTTTAATTCCTCGAAGGCGGTTGTTAAAATTTGCGAGTTTAGATCAGGGCAGTCTGTACCAATGATGATGACTCGTTCTGCTTTTTGATTAAACGCATTGATGAGCGATCGCTCCATTTTTGCTCCCAAATCTCCTTCGCCCTGAGATTGATATTTTAAATCATTTCCTAACCAATTTTGCATTTTTTCCAAATTACCACCTGTAAACCGCACTTCTACGGATACTCTGGTGGTCTTTTGCAGTTCTTTGACCTGAAAAATAGTATGTTCGGTCATTTGTTTGTGCAAGTTAGCAGCACCAACTTCACCCAAAGCAGGTATTAACCGGGTTTTTGTTGTCCCTGGTTCTGGGTAGCGGGTAAAAATAATCAGGTGTTGTTTTGATGGTTTCCAAGATATCATTCAAAATTTGCGGCTATTAAAGATATGGCAACTATGGGTGCGGTGACTGCGCGAAGAATCCGACGACCCAAGGAAATGGGCTGAAATCCTGATTCTATGGCTATTTCTATTTCTTGATTTGTCCAACCTCCTTCTGGGCCAATGGCAATAATGATCTCATTTGCAGTTTTATTGATTATCTGCTGTAAATGAGGATAATCTCCACGAGCTTCACAGATATAACGATGAGTGGCAATATTTTCTTTGATGGCAGTGTTGAAAGCTACTGGTTGGAGGATGGTGGGAACTACAGCCCGTTCTGACTGTTCAGCGGCTTCTGAGGCTATACGCTGCCAACGTTCTAGTTTTTGGGGGCTGGGATTTAATAGGGTGCGATCGCTCAAAATAGGTGCAATACAAGTTACCCCTAACTCAGTACAACACCGGACAATTTCATCAAATCCATTGCCTTTGGGTAATGCCATCATCAAGGTAATAGCCACAGGTAATTCAGTTTTTACCTCCAGCGGTTCTAAAATCTCTCCTTGTTCCCCTTGTAACTGCGCTAACCACCATTTCCCCATACCATCCATCACAATAAATTTATCACTATCTCGCAAGCGCAATACCCGCAGCAAATAATGTTGTTGTTGAGGTGTTAATACAAGTTTGTTAGCTTGAAGTTGTTGGGGATGAACAGTAATGCGTTGAAGTTGGGACATATTAGCAGGAGTCAGAAAGTAAGAATAGTCTTAGGGACTTCCAAGAAATAAATTACCCTAATAAACGAACCACAGAGGCACAGAGGACACGGAGGAATGAGGGTTTGAGAGATTTTTTGCGTTAGGTAGCTGAGTGTTTTTTTATTTGGAAGTCCCTTAAATCTGGGAAGGTGATATACTGCAAACGGTTCATAAGTTTAACCAAATATGAACCCCCTCTGGTAAATCTCTCCAATATTAAATGTTATTCCTTTTTCCTCTCTTCTTAGGAGAGGGTTAGGGAAAGGCTTTGAACCTTGTTCTTTGTATGATAAAAAAGTCCAGCTTCTAGCCGTTTTGAGTATAGGTCTTTAGACCGGAGAGTGTCAATGTAATAATGCTTGAAACCGCTGTTCACCGCGAATTTTAGCAAAATCTGGGTCGGTTTTCGCTAAATCTTGATATTTTTTGGGTACAAGTTGAATAGCTTTTTTGAAGTTATCAATTGCTAGTTCGAGATTATTTTGCAAGGCATAATTACAAGCCTTGTTATAATATGCTTGGTGCAAATTGGGTTGAATAGTAATTGCTTGATTGTAAGATGCCAAAGCTTCTTTGTAGCGTTGTAATTTAGTCAGAGCAATGCCTCGGTTAATCCAAGCTTCATGTTTATTCGAGTGAATAGCGATCGCTTCATTGTATGATTTAACAGCTTCTTCATAATTTCCTAAAGCCGTTAAAGCATTACCACGATTATACCAAGCCTCATCTTTATTTGGACGAATAGCGATCGCCTTATCATAAGATAATACCGCTTCTGGATACTGTTGCAAAGCAATTAAAGCATTACCACGATTTACCCAAGTCTCCGCACTATCAGCTTTAATAGCTATGACCTGATTATATACATTTAAAGCTTCTTGATAACGATGGGTATCCAACAAACCATTACCTTGTAGTAATAAATTTTTGGCTTTTTGACTATCTTGCACCTCTGTAATTAGTTGATTAACATTGCTTTCCTGGGCAACTTGTTGAGTATTATCTGGAGAAGAATTTGCCAAATCACTACAGCCAATCGCCAGAAAACTAATTAAACTAGAGGCAATTAATTTTCGCCAAACTACCATGTTGCACCTACAAAAATCATATAATTATCCTAAAACTGATGGAAACTTCTAAGTCGTATCGAAATCAACTAATCATTACTAATTGTTTTTTATTTATGTAAACTCAAGATGAAGATTTGGATAAGGTTTTCATAAAGTATGAATATTATACCATATCTGCCAGAGTCAGATCCCCGACTTCTTAGAGAAGTCGGGGATCTTATTTATAGCTGTTGTGGCGGAGTCATTTGGTGAGTTGCCAAAAAAAAGAATCATCCCACATAAAAATTCTAAATGATTTGTGGTAAAATTACGTGCTTGTTGCTTGTGGAGACAAAAAAATTGATTTACAACCGCACAGAATCATAATTACCCGTATTTATCTGTGATCAATTATCCAGATTGATCTGAGATTGAGGATAAAGATTATATAATACTGTGAATACAAGTGTTTTGACAGCAATTAAATTGATAATGAGACGATGGGAGGAAACTAAAAATATGAGTATTGAACCTGACTCATCCAACTCAGAAATAAATCAAGCAGATGAATTAGCAACTGATGGTAGTGATCACTCATTACTAACAGAAGGATTAGGAAAAAAACAAATATTTGGACAATCTGCATTCAAGGCGAACATGAGCAAAGGGGCTACGTTTCTTGTGGAAAGTAACTCCAGTTTGCAAACTGCTATTACCCCAAGAATTTTATTATTTACCAGTTTGGCGATCGCCACAACTATCATTAGTATTGTCATTAATAACTCATTTCTGGGGATTGTGGGAACTTTAGCAACCTTGATTTTATCACTGTTAATCCTGTTCCCGTGGCTGCAAAATATTATTCAAGAATGGTTTTCACCTCAAGATAGAAATGTATTTATTGGCTTAATAGGAGTAATAGTAGCAATAATTGGCTTATTCAGATTTACTAATTTGGGTAGTGGTTTACTGAGTTGGGGAAAAAGAGTTAACTGGGATGCTTCTGGGACTTTAGCAGAATGGTTTGGAGCATTGGGACAAATTGCCATTGCTATCATCGCCGTTTATGTAGCATGGCGACAATATGTAATTTCTAAAGACCTCACCATTCAACAAAACCTGCTAACTGTACAGCAAAACATTATTACCCAACAGCAAACCATAGATTCCTACTTTCAAGGAATTTCTGACCTAGTATTAGATGAAGAAGGATTATTAGAAGATTGGCCACAAGAAAGAGCGATCGCTGAAGGACGCACCGCCGCTATATTTAGTAGTGTAGATGGCAGTGGTAAAGCCAAAATTCTGCGATTTCTCTCCCGTTCCAAATTACTCTCTCCCCTCCAGCGCGATCGCCGACTAGGAAGAGCTATTCTAGATGGTAGTGGTGGTTATGCCGAAGATCTTTTAGAAGGAGTGCGCGTCATTGATTTAGGTGTCATGTTAGCAGGTGCAGATTTAGCCGACAATGATTTACGCTGGACAGATTTAAGTGAAGCTAACCTCATTCGTGCTAATCTGAGTAATTGCGATTTAGTCAAAGCCAACCTTGCCCGCACAATCTTATATGATGCCAATTTGAGCAACGCCGATTTAAATGGAGTGCGCCTATTTTATGGTTTACCTGAACAGGCATCCCCCCGCAGTCGCAGCGAACCACCCAACTACGAAACAGGAGAACACACCGGCGCAGTTATCGAAAATGCCGACTTCACCAACGCCCAAAGAATGTCCGAATCTACCCGTCACTATTGCTGTACTTGGTGTGGAGAAAAAACCAGACGGACAATTCCCGGTGGTTGTCAAGGGATTCCTAACAAATTGGGAAGATAAAATTTAGGAAAGAGGCAATTGACCATTAATTTAATTTTCGTAGGTTGGCTTGAAGCATGAAACCCAACATTAGCGAGAGGATAGTAGGAGGTGTTGGGTTATGGCTATGGCTCCTACGTCGCCACGCAAGCTATCGCCACACTTCGTAAACGTCCCTCAGTCCCTCAACCAAACCTACAATAAATATTGTTTTACATAAAGGGAACGGTAGATCCGGTAGAGCCATATAACGCTTCCCTTGCCCAATCTTTGATGTGTTTTAGCCGAGTTAAATCATCAATTTTGCTCATAAATAACCATTGCTTCTATTAAGACTTGCTCACGAAAATAACGACTTAAATCGGCTGATGTTCTTAAATCTATCTGCCTATTTAGGGTTTGCTGAAAAAGTTGTCTGTGAGGGCAGAGAACAGGGAACAGGGAACAGTTTCAACTATCTGGATATCCTCTCTTTTGTAAAATCATCTCTTAATACTGAACCAAATAAAGACAACTTGCGAATCGAGTGACTTTGACAAAAATGATTAATTTCTTCTTCCTCCGTGTCCTCTGTGCCTCTGTGGTTCGTTTATTAGGGTAATTTATTTCTTGGAAGTCCCTAAGACTATAACAAGTATAGCCTTACTTGAACTTTAATTGTATAGTTATAACCTTACAACTTACGCAAGTGCCACACCAAAAATCTGTTTATTTGCAGGATTTATGTAGTCTGACGCACCCTTCCAATGTATCAGTTGCGTAATTCCTCAAACTTTGTCTTTGACCTATCTAACAGGAAATTGACAATTCTTAATATTCAAAAATCTTGGAACTAAACCTATAAACCACAAGTCAACAGCAATACCTATGGGTAATGGGTAAAAAAATCTTTAAAAAACAGAACTAAAACTGAACTAACAAGTTTAAGGAGGATTTAAATTGATGAGAAATTCTAAATTTCTGCAAATATCTACTGCGGCTTTATTGAGTTTAGGAATCTTCCAAAACATAGCTCTTGCTCAACCAATTAAAACCCAAATAAGAATCCCCGCATCTCAAACTGTAGATAAAAATTTATCGCAAATCAAAATCAATCCCCTTTATCTTGAACGAGAACAAAAAGCTCCCTTAATCATTAAAAATCAACTACTGGAATTACGCCGGGATATCCAGTCAAAAAACTTCACCTTTCAGGTAGGTTACACCACAGCCTTAGATTATAAACTAGAGCAACTAGCCGCCACCCAAGCACCGGATGATTTACCGACACAGGCTAACATCCAAAACGCCGTTGCTGCACAAATCTTAAATCTTGATTCAGCCGAACGTGAGAAATTTGAACGTATCAATCCCGGCGTAATCCCTGAATTACAATTAATTAAACGTAATGGCTGTTTTGCCTCAGCCAAATCCTTTGACTGGCGGAATTTAAATAAAGTTACCCCAGTTCGTAACCAAGGAGGTTGCGGTAGTTGTTGGGCATTTGCTACCTTGGGAGCTTACGAAGGGAATAACCTCATTCGCAATAACTCCGCTGCTGATGCTTCCGAACAGCAAATTATTAACTGGGGTGGTGCAGGTAGTTGTGGTGGGGGTTGGTGGTCTAAAGCATTTGATTTCCTCATTAACAAAGGCACAGCCACCGAAGCCACAGTACCCTACACCGCCACCAACAATCCCTACAATCCCAGCGTAGACACTCCCTACCGTTCCATAGCCTGGGGATATGTTAAACCAAACGGCGGAATTCCCACAGTTGCAGAAATGAAACTGGCTATGTGCAAATATGGACCCTTAACAGTTGCAGTGAGAGTTACTCCTGCTTTCCAAGGTTATGTTAGCGGCGTATTTAACGAGCAAGCAAATGGTCCTATTAATCATGGTGTCACCCTCATTGGTTGGGATGATCAAAAACAAGCTTGGTTAATCAAGAATTCTTGGGGTACAGGTTGGGGTGACAATGGTTATATGTGGATTGGCTATAACAGCAATAGCATCGGTTATGGCGCAGCTTGGACTCAAGCTAGAAGCAATTTCTACAAGCTTTCTCCTGACTTGTTGAAAAAAATCACTCCTTTAAAAATCAATCCAGAATTAATTAAAGTTAATTCCAAAAACATCTCTCGATAATTGTTTTGACTTTAGCTAACCCATTGGTGTCAACTTAAGCTCAAATCCCTACCACATCTCGTTCCTAGTCTCTGACTAGGAATGCAGTTGATGAGGCTCTGCCTCTATACTTGAGAAGGTAATAACTTGCGTTTTTACATCCATATATTACCTTTAAGCAAAAGCTCGATTTATTCCCTTGCGGAGTATAATATCACTGAAGGCAGAGCCTTCTAGAATTCGTTCCCAGTCAGAGACTGGGAACGAGATGAAAAATTTTCCGGTTATTCAGTCATCAAAAGACAACTTTTGCTATTAGACTGGGAATGAATTCCCAGTCGGGCTGTGGGTTTTACGTTAAGTTGATACCAATGAAGCTCTTGCTTTACCCCTATCTATAGAATCAAATAATTAAGCCATGTTGAGTATACAATGGAGGGCGCAGGACGGGTTTTGTGATAAAAAACTGTACCTCCTAACATCAGAAAGTGCTGTATGTCCCTTACAAAGCGAGTTTTTTTAATTATTTCTCTGTTAACTACCTTGACTATTATTTTTCAAGTTAGTAATACGGCTAATCCTCCTATGTCTAAATCAGAAATCACTGTCAATGATGCTAACAATAACAGTCAGATTATTATTCAAAAAGGTAATATTATGATTGTTGAATTGTTAACTAATCCAGGAACAGGCTATAGTTGGCAAATTATTAAAAATGACCCTGACAAACTCAAACCTTTGGGAGATTCAGTATTAAAGCCATTAGAGACAGAAGCCCCAGGAGCATCTGAAAATCAAGTTTTCCATTTTTTAGCCCAAAATTCGGGTTTAGCAGTGCTAGAACTCCATTATTTACGTCCCTGGGAAAGAAATCTGCCGCCCTTAAAAACCTATCAAATTAACGTCAAAATTCGTGGATGATATTTAAGGAATTTCGCACATCTGCCAATGGACTATTCTACTTTGACGAGATTAATAATACTCTCAATAACTTTATCTTGTGAATGTGGATTTACTTGTTCTATCACCTGCATATTAAGCCCCCCCATAGTATTTTGTGTTGGAGAAATTATGAGTTGTCTGGTAAAGTCAGAATTTCTACGCCATCTTCGGTGACAGCAATGGTATGCTCAAATTGAGCAGACAGGAGGCGATCGCTTGTTACCGCAGTCCAACCATCTCCAAGCATTTGGGCTTCATGAGTTCCTTCATTAATCATCGGTTCAATGGTAAACACCATCCCGGCTCTCAGTTTCTTCCCTCTACCCCTAATGCCATAATGGGGAACATCTGGTGCAGTATGGAAAATATTACTAATTCCATGTCCCACAAAATCCCGCACCACAGAAAAGCCGAAAGACTCCGCATACTCTTGAATTGCTGCCCCAATATCCCCAATTTTTGCCCCTGGTTTTACTTCTGCAATCCCCAACCGCAAACACTCTTGGGTTACCTCTACTAACTTTTGGGCTGTGGGGGAAGGATTACCCACTAGAAATGTTTTTGATGTATCACCATGATAACCTTCAACAATAGGCGTAACATCTATATTAATAATGTCCCCATCCTTGAGAATTTGTTTAGCATTGGGAATACCGTGACAAATCACCTCATTCACACTTGTACAAATAGACTTAGGATAACCTTTATAACCTAAAGGTGCGCTTTTTGCTCCATGCTTTTGAGTCCATCTTTCCGCTTCATCATTCAATTGTAGAGTGCTAACTCCCGGTTTAACCAAAGGTTCTAAATGTTGTAATAACTTGGCGGCCAAGCTGCCAGCACGGCGCATTTTTTCGATTTCTCGTTGGGATAAAATGACTATGGTTTCGATTTTCATCAATTTTCTATCTACTCTTTTAAAAATATAGTTAATCCAGTTGTTGCCGCTCTGTGTGCAGCATCTGCTACCTTGAGAGCATATAAGCTTTGTTCTGGGGTGATATATAAAGGACTACCATCGCATAGATGATCTAATACCATAGTCGTATCTTTAGCAAATAAACCCCGACGAGTACCCACTTCAATCAACTTTGTTCCGGCTGCTGACACTAGCATTCCCGTATCACCATCGAGAATTATCTCCCCTTTTTCACCTTGAACTTCTAATTTACGTTCTGATTGCCACAAAGTTTCACCTTTGCCATAAATTACCTGTGCCAGTAGTCCACTTTCAAAGTATAATTGGGCTGAACATAAACAGGTTTGGTAATAATCAGGCTCAGTTTCCCAATATCGTTGGTGACAATTGACAGTGAGGACTTCACCAAACAAATCAATCAGCCGATTTAACCGAGATAATGCCCCAATGAGGGGGAAGCCAAACATATCATGATTATAAGTCCACTTCCGCGGGGCCGGATGCTGGGGATTCAGGGTGCTATAGCGGATATAAAACAAGTCACCAATTTGGTCTAAGTGTTGTTTTAAAGTTTGATGCCAACCCCCCAATAATTCAATGTGTTCGACGTGCAAAAGCTTGTTTACTCTTTTTGCTAAAGCAATCAGTTCTTCTGCTTCTTTGACATCTACAGACAAAGGATATTCAACAATGACGTGTTTACCGCTAGATAAGGCAGCATGAGCAATTTTACCATGATCTTGATTAATGGTGCAGATCACCACCATATCTAAATCGTCTCGTTCTACTAGCTGTTGCCAAGAATTCATGGCTTCAGTAGCGTATTCTTGGGCTAAAACCGCTGTCCTTTCGGGATTGCCAGTTATGGCTATTAAATCAGTTCGGGGATCTTGTTGCAATGCCTCAGCCCTGAGTTTAGCCGCATAGCCTGTTCCCACCAAACCGACTCTGAGACTGTGTGTACATAAAGGTAGTTCGTTATTGTCCATGGATTTATCACCAGTTTTCAATGTTTCGGTTTAATGCCGTTGGTATTTTATCAACAAGCAGACTCAGAGGATGTCTGAAAAGTTTTGAGAAGGTGATTCTGATTACGCCAGTTGCTTTAACATTAAGTAGGTTGGCGTTGAAAATTGTCGTTATAGCAAGGCAAGAGGCAAGAGGCAATAGTAAAGAAAGTTTTAGCGATTTTACGTTTCTTTACACAGTTTGGTTTTATTGTGTTCACCTACTTAGACGAATCATGCCGACATAAATAAAAGATATCCCCTCAATAATTAGGGGAAGAGAGCTAATCATGCATCCATGAGCAATCGAAAGAACAGAGAGAAGATTGTTCACGAATAATAGTCGCCAAAGAAGGAATATTTCCCACCTGAGAAATGAGGTATGGTTCACTCCCCCAACCCGGGCTACGGTTTGGTCGAAGTGTTGCCAAGGATTGCTCTCTATTCCTGATGAATAGACTTCTGTTTTCTGAGTTTCAAAGTCAGTGTGATTTTTAATCAGTATGTTGGATAAATACCCTGCTGATATGTTTATGCCTATATCTTCTAGGAATTCTAATAAGTAGTTGGACAAAATTATTTACACAAACCTTTGGGCTGAACTCATTAACTGACAAAGGATTGGTAAATAAATAATATGTAATTAATTCTGTCCATGTACTTAGCTTGCCTTGGGTCATGTTCCCCCCGTAGTGCAAGCTGAGAACTAAGGCTTTGTTTTATCTCTGGTTTTCCCTGCTCTCCTTTCAATCTGTTGTTTTCATCTCGCAAGTGTTGATTTTCTTCTCTTAGTTCTTTTACTTCTAACTGTAGCTGTTCTATTAGATTCAGTAATATTTCTATTGTCCGACGCATTGATTTGTCTGCAATCCCTTTGGGGTCAATGGTTTGCAGTATCTCTAGCTGTGTGTTTTTTTCTTGTTGCTGTTTTTGCGTCATGTCCCATATTCTATAACCCTTTGTCTCCTTTGCTTACTTTGAGATTTTTTTCTTTTTCCCCTACTTATTGAGCCGATACTTCCGTAACAAGGTGAGATATAATATGATGGTAGAAATAGTGAATACTCCCTATTTTCTTTGATATTTTTAGTCTCAGTGTTTTTTATGCTTTTTTCACCTCTTCTCCATAAATTTTAGTTATTTTTCCTCTGTATTTGCTCAAATCCTCTCTGAGCAAGCTTTCTGCCTTTATCTCACTGTTAAACTCACGTTAAAATATGGTTCAAACAATTAGCCGTGTAGACCTATCATCTCTAACGCCCGATATATTTAAAGACCAATATCGCAAAGAAGTAAAACCTGTTGTTATTACAGGATTACTAGACGAAGACGGCGAATGGAACCTCCCATTTCTCGCTGAAAAACTGGGGGATCACGAATTTAATTTCCGCGACTACGGTAAGCAAAGGAATGACTCGCAGAACAAACAAGCGATGGGGGTAGGAAGTGGAACTATTACCCGAAGAATGCGATTCTCCGACTATGAACAGATGCTGCGTAGTGGGGAAGCTCGCGAACAGGATATTTACATGGCAAAATGTTCCTTGAAAGACACTCCCTTGGGAAACCCAAAATTCTCAACCAAAATGAGAGAGCAGTTAGGGTTAACAGAAGAGATGAGCGACTTGAGCATGTACACAGGACCTCAAGGTCACACCACAACTCTGCATTACGATCCATTCGACAATATCCTGATGCAGTTGTCTGGTGTCAAAAAAATCATCCTTTTCCCACCTTCTCAACTTTATAACCTCTACCCAAATCCGGTGATCGGTCATTTACTACATGGTCGAAAATTAGGTTGTTGGTATAGTCAAGTTAATCTTGCTGCTCCTGATTTAAAAAGATTTCCTAAGTTACAGGAAGCACTTCAGCATCAATATGAAGTCATTCTCCGCCCAGGTGATTCAATTTATATGCCTGCAGGATGGTGGCATGAAATCACTATTATAGGTAATAGCATGGCTGCTTCAGTGAGACAACTCTGGAAGACTTGTCCCAGAATGCGTGGGTTTTTATCTTTAAGTAGATGGCGAGTTACTCTGGGATTTTTATTGGAATCGCCCCATACAGGTCGCCTAAATCTTTTCCCCAAAGACTGATTAGGAAATTTTTAACTTTAGTTACATTCATAGAGGACTAAAATGGAAACCAGGTATCTATCTATAACGTTACCAGATGCTTCATCTTATAGTATTCCTGTTAACTTTACACAAGAAGGACAAGGAATAATCTCTGGTGAAACTCTTGCTAAAAAAACAGGATTACTCATATACGACCGCTATCTCAACCATACTATCTCTGAATTGGTAACTATTACTCATGTCGATCCCAAGAATTTAGAATTATACTACCGGGGCTTTCCTATCAGCACAGTTTCCCGCAAGTGTGATTTCTTGGATACGGTAATTTTATTGCATAAAGGCACCTTACCAAACCAACAAGAAAAACAATGGTTAAAAAAGCAATTAGCCGAAAATTCTATTTTAGATAGAAAAATCCAAAAAGGATTAAGCCAGATCATATCTTCATATTCTCATGATGCTAATCCTATTGCTATCTTAAGTAGTGGGTTATCTTATCTGGCTGCGGAATGTCCCTTACCTTTAAGAAATGAAACCGAACAACTACAAGCAGTCATCAAAGCCCTGGCTGTTAGTCCGATTATTGTAGCTATGATTATACAACATTTTCGGCAAGAATCATTTGAATTTCCCGAAAACTTTGGTGCGGATGGAGAGGATTATGATTATGCCCACAACTTACTAGCAATGATACATGGTGCTAATCAAGTTAGTAGTGAACAACAGACTTTGATGGATAAATTACTAGTTATTCATGCGGATGCTGGTCTAGCTCCATCAACGTTTGCGGGGGTACAAAATATTTCTCATGGTACTAGTATGTGGAACGCTTTAGTATCTATGGTCAATGCTTTATGTGGCGATAGACATGGTGGAGCAAACATCAGAGTTTTACGAATGTTTGACGAAATTGCTAGGCTTGATGGTGATCTAGAACAAAGTCTGAAAACTTATATAGATAAAGCCATTGAACAAAAAAATAGAATCCCTGGGTTAGGACACATTGATTTCAAAGGACTCGATCCAAGAGCCAAAATTCTTGCCCAAATATGTGACAAGTTGATTAACGACTCCCAGGGAGATACTTTTATGCATATTGCCAGAAAAATGCATTACCTCGTTGATAGTATGGCTCAGTTTGATACAGTAAAACCTAACATTGATTTTTATTCTGGTCTTTTGTGGAGAACACTCGGAATCCCTGATATGTTAATGACAGTTATGTTTTATTGCAGCCGTGTTGCTGGTTGCACAGCCCATTTTTGTATCGCTACCCACAACAAGAAAATAGTGTTTCCTAATAATTGTATTGCAGGAAGTACAGGTTTATCTTTTGATAATAACAGTCAAGTTGTTTCCTATATGAGTCCATTATTTAACGTCAAGACAGAGGAGACAAATCCAGCTTAGAGACTGGCTTTCGCAGCGCTTTAAGCATTCCTAAATCTTGATTCTCTTTTGCAGCAAAGTACTTAATCGGGTTATCAGCGTTACCTTTGTTGTAGGCAACGCTAAAATGGTACAGATAATTCGTCAGCAACTGCATCACCCAAGTCTACTTAATACTGCATAAAATAACCAAGTAGCCCAGACTTGTAACTTAACACCATTAATAGAACCAGTTCACTCTTCAAGATGAAAACTATTTTTATGCGGAGCATTGAACAACAATCATCGCAGCCTCTTTTAGAATCTGCATCAGATCCATTGCAAAAATGGTGGGTAATGCTGGGTATTAGTATCGGAATGTTCCTGTTTTCCTTAGATATCCACATTGTCAACCTATCTTTGCCCACATTGGTGCGAGAACTCCATACCAACTTTGCGACCATTGAATGGGTGCCCTTAAGTTACTTACTAATGCTCACAGTTTTGGTGCTAAGTGTAGGTCAATTGGGGGATATGTGGGGTAAGAAATGGTTGTACTTCGGTGGACTAATTCTTTTCACCTTCAGTTCACTGCTGTGTGGACTGGCTCCAACAGTAGAATATTTAATTGGGTTTCGAGTAATTCAGGGATTCAGTGCAGCCTTTATCTGTGCGCTTGCACCAGCGATTATTACAGAAGTCTTTCCCAAAGAGCAACGGGGACTGGCGCTGGGGATTTCCACAGGTATTGCTTGGCTGGGAACTGCATTAGGACCAACACTGGGAGGATTGCTGATTGGTTTTGGGAGCTGGCGGTTAATTTTTTTGGTAAATCTGCCGTTTTGTATAATTGCTAGCTTACTTGTCCTCTTCTTTGTCCCTGATTCTAGCAAAAGTGAAGCCAAACAAAGCTTTGATACTCTAGGAACGCTGTTGATGGTAGTCACCTTGACTTGCTTTGTACTTGGAATCACAAAATTACAGAGCCAAGAATTTGGTGATACAAACACAATGGTTTTTCTGGCTGCTGCAGTCCTAGGCTTGGGGAGCTTTTTAGTATCGCAAACCCAGATTGCCAAACCGATGCTCAATTTAGAGATGTTTCGTTCTTTAGAACTCAGCCTCGGCTTATTACTGAGTGCGATCGCCTATGGATTTACAATAGGTGCACTCTTCATTTTACCTTTTTTTCTAGAGTTAGTCAAACATTATCCCGAACAGCAGGTAGGGCTAATGCTAGCGGTGCTACCAGTTGTATCTATAATGATGACTCCGGTTGCAGGCTATTTATCTGATCGCATTGGAGAGCGAATTGTCAGCATCATCGGACTGGTGTTATTGGTATTCGGGTGTTTAGCTATCAGTACCTTTGAGGCTGAACTAACCGTGTGGGGGTATATTTTGCGAGTTACACCTCTGGCGTTGGGAGTAGGAATATTCCAACCCTCCAACCAAAGTGCTGTGATGGGAGGCATATCCCCAGAGCGATTGGGTATTGCTTCGGGGTTGTTGTTTTTGTCACGCACATTAGGACAGATCACAGGTTTATCGCTGATAGGTATTCTATTTTCTATTTTGACTTATACTCACACCCAGGCTAAATCTCCTATTGATGTTACAGATGCACCTGTTGAAGCATTAGTGTTTGCCATACAGATGAGTTTTCGCTTGATTGCGCCAATTCTCATAGCTGCAACAATTATGGCAGTTGTGTTGTGGTGGCTAGAAGGAAGGAAACATAGAAGTTAATTGATTATTCTTTATCATTCCCCACTGAGTCAAATATTTCAGCATTTTTACGTAGCATTTCAGTTAAATATCGAGCTAAAATATAGAACCTTATGTCAACAATTTCCCGAAAATTATATGGATTTGACTATTTGCGAGTTATCTGCTCTTTAATAGTTGTTCTCTTGCATGTTCAACATGAATTTTCAAATCATTTCCATTTCACGCCAATCGAAGAAGTCCTGATAAATTCATTTATTTATAATTTGGGCTTTCTCGCAGTTCCTGTATTTTTACAGATTTCTTTATTTCTTTTTTATTTTAACCTTAATCTCAAAGAAAAATATTTCAAAAAAAGGATAATTGATATAACAAAAATTTATGTTCTATGGTTTCTTATATATCCAATTTTTAGCAAATTAGTTATAGAACATGGAGAATTACCCTCATTAAATTTTCTATCTATTACCACCTTCATTGCTTCTGGGGGACATACATTAATGTATTTTTTATCCGACCTGATATTATTAACTGCCATCTCAGGATTATTAATGAAAATAGGTTTGTTGAAAAATAAATATCTTGTGGTTTCATTTTTATTAATTAGCAGTCTAATTGTGTTTTTATTGCCATTTATTAGAATTTTTCCCCTGGCTTTATTAAATATCGATATGACTCAACATTGGAATCCTTTAAATTTTATTCCCTACATATTTTCTTCTTACCTCTTATATATGCAGCTAGATAGTGAAACTAATTCATTAAATAAAATGTCTGTAGCAGCGTGGTGTGTCATCTTGCTAATCCTATGTTGTACAGTAGTAATCGAGTGGAGATATCTACAAGGTTATGACTTCTGGGAACATCGACTACTTTTGCCAATTTACTCGAGACTATCTCTAATTATTTCTGCCTATATCGTTAGTTATTTGGCTATTAATTATTTGTCATATCCACCACCTGTCTTCATACAATTAATTTCTAATTGTTCTCTAGGTATCTATTGTATTCATCATATTTTAATAGATATAGCTGTTTGGGTTTATCCCCAAAATTTAGAATTTTCTCCATTACCAGATTCAATTATTTTTTTGATGATATTTGCCTTGATTGCTATTATCACAATATCCTTGACAAACTTCGCGAAAAAAATTAAATTTCTTGAGAAGTATTTATAATCATTAGGAGTTACGCATTGACAAAAAAACTAATTCATGTTGATTAAGCACCATAAGCATTGGTAAGATTGTCCACAATGTAGTCGCGGACGACTAAAGTGAATAAGTTTCTCTGCACTTCATAAGCTGTTACGCAGTTAAATTTAATAAACGGCATTACCTTTATTTTTAATTTTGCGCTCCCATTTAATAATAAGACCTCCTTCATTTAGCAATTTATTTAACAACTCTTCTAGCTGTGATACTGATTCAAATAATCTATGAGCTATATATTCTTTTGCGGAATGCCAAACTAATTCAATTAAATTATAATCTGGACTATACGGTGGTAAAAATTCCAAAATAATATTTGGCATTTCTGACTCAATCCGAGCTAAAATATCTTTTCTTTTATGAAAACTGGCATTATCTAGAATAATAACTATCTTGGCAGAATTATTCTGAAAACTTTCAATTTGATTTCCTTGTTCTATCCATTCTTGTCTTAGAAAATTATTCAATGATGTCAACTGTTCATAAAAAACATCTGCGTTCCCCTTTTTTATGACAAAATTAATTCTTTTTTTGTCATGATAACGCAACCCTCCCATAATATTTACTCATCAAGAGTCTTCTTTGTCCCGTTACTTTTTTTCTGTTCCCTTTCTTTCCCCATGTTTTTCTTCTTATCACTCTCAAACTAAATCCACTTTCGTCCCAAAACCATACCTGTAAACGCTCTGGCGTTTCTTTAGTTATTTTTAAATATTCTGCCAATTTTTCTTTAAATAACTTCCGTTTCTCTGGATTCTGTTTGTCTTCCAAGCTATATCTTGCCCAAAGGTAAACGTACTTTTTTTTCGCTAAGATTCTCCTTACCTGAGAACCACTTAACTTAATTCCTGTTACTGATTCTAGATATGTTGCTAATCTAGCCGCTGTCCAACGACCAAATTCATAGCCATATTCTGCCGGCTCTTTTTCTATTATTTCTAATAATAATTCTTCATATTCTTTGGTAACTTTACGGAAGTTACCTTCTCTTCTTCCATCCAAAAAACTTTCTAGGTTATCAGGATCTCCATGTACTGCCCAATATGCTACTGTTGGATATGCGATATCTAAAAAATTACTAATTTCTTGGTAAGTTTTCCCATCATTCATCAACAACAAGATCAGTATCTTCTCTCTTATGTATGGGTTTTCTTGCTCTTTTAGGTTTTTTAATAGCTTTTCTCTCTGCTCTTGTGATAGATGGTTTTTTGCTGGCATACTTCCTGGTGATTGCTTATTAACTTAATTTTCTATTATACAATCAAGCTGCACAACAGCTTACCAATTATAAATTATGTTGAGGGAGCGCATTTTTTCGTTTAGAAAAAATGCTTGAAGTGAACAAAAAATGTGTGTTTTGATTGCTTGGCTATCTCGAACCATAAATCGCACATTCCGCACCCCAAACTATCACAGAGGGAATGCTACTATCCCTAAATGGTCTATGTTCTGAATTTCTATTTCTTGAGGTTTTAATTTCACAACAGTTTCGTCTAATATTTCTGTTGTCATCAATTATTTCTTATTTGCTTATCAATTCATTTTTTTATTTTGTTTTTGTTACCAAGCTTCACTTTCTCACACCATTTCTCTTTTAATGCTATTTCTTATTATTAAGCCTCTTAACCTTTGAATTGACTTTATTATGTACTACTTTAGTGGCTTTTTTTTTATCTGTGACAGTTGAGGGTGCGGAATGTGGGATCTATCAGAAAAAAGTAGCCCCAGAAGTCCAGGGAAGGGTCTTTGCTTTTCGTAGTGCTGCTATGCAGGGGTTTTTACCACTGGCCTACCTGACCTGCGGAGCATTAGCTGATCAATTTTTTGAACCAATCATGGCGCAAGATGGAGCTTTAGCCAATAGCATTGGCCAGATTATTGGGGTTGGTCATGGTCGCGGCATGGGTTTAATGTTGATCATCATGGGTCTGTTTTCTCTAGCTGCAACCTTGACTGCTTACTTATATCCACGTCTGCGCTGCGTAGAAAATGAACTACCTGATGCCTGAGTTCGGTGTTAGGAGTTCGGTGTTAGGATTGTCAAACTTTGTCGCTTTCTCCATGATTTGGGTAGGGCGATGCCTTCGGCGCGGCGTAGCCATCGCATCTCTATCTAAATCTCAAATCAAGCTTATTGAGAATACTGTCAAATGTCTTAGGCAACAAATTGATATCATTATCAGAATTTTGGTAACTATCACGAAAAAAGTCAAGGAAAAAACACCAAACTCCGAACTCCTAACACCGAACTCCGAACTCCGAACTCCGAACTCCGAACTCCGAACTCCGAACTCAGGTCTGATGCACTTTGACATCTATCCCAGCGGGTATTTCATATAACAAAAACTTATTGGTAATAAGTAACTAAATTTCATTACTAATCGGGGTCAATTTTCTGTTATAACTTTTAACTTTTCCCTTAGTATCAGAATTGAAGCAAATTTAAACCAGCGGCTAATCCCATCAGAATAGCTGTAGTGTTTGCTTAAACATCACTTATACTGCCGATTTCACAACAGAGGATAATTAAATGGCTATTTTCAAGGTAAGACTATTCAACGAAGCCGAAGGTTTAGACCAAACTATTGAATGTCCTGAGGACACCTACATTCTAGATGCAGCGGAAGAAGCTGGACTTGACTTACCCTACTCCTGTCGGGCTGGTGCTTGTTCAACCTGTGCTGGTAAAATCATTTCCGGTACTGTTGACCAATCTGATCAGTCTTTCTTAGACGACGACCAAGTTGAAGCTCAATATGTATTGACTTGTGTTGCTTATCCTACTTCTGATGTCACTATCGAAACCCACAGGGAAGAAGATCTTTACTAAGTTTTAGTAAAAAAGTCCACTCTACAAAGGGAATTGGGGATTGGCTACTGAGTAAGACTTTTACCAATTGCCCAACTACTTAAGTAGTCGGACAAAATTAAATTCACTCGTTGAGAGAGGGAACAGGGAACTCTTAACTGGGAACAGAAAAATCAATTGTGTAATTAATTCTGTCCCATTACTTATTCCCTTGAATTTTAGTTCCTGGAT
This sequence comes from Anabaena sp. 54, assembly GCF_017355725.1. Taxonomy (NCBI): domain Bacteria; kingdom Bacillati; phylum Cyanobacteriota; class Cyanophyceae; order Nostocales; family Nostocaceae; genus Anabaena; species Anabaena sp. 54. Next base: position 166,489 of record NZ_JAAVWA010000005.1, on the reverse strand, counting down.
CATAGAACTCTAAAATCTTGGAACTAGATCAACCTCACAAAGTTAATTTTCTGTCACCCCTTGTAACCTTTTCCTGGGGATCAGAACTCAAGTAAATTGAAACCAGCACTTAATCCCATCAGAATAGCTGTAAAATTTGCTTAAACATCACTTATACTGCCGATTTCACAACAGAGGATAATTAAATGGCTACTTACAAAGTCAGACTAATCAACAAATCAGAAGATTTGGACACAACCATTGACGTTGAAGACGATACCTACATTCTAGATGCAGCGGAAGAAGCTGGACTTGACTTACCCTACTCCTGTCGGGCTGGTGCTTGTTCAACCTGTGCTGGTAAAATCATTTCCGGTACTGTTGACCAATCTGATCAGTCTTTCTTAGACGACGACCAAGTTGAAGCTCAATATGTATTGACTTGTGTTGCTTATCCTACTTCTGATGTCACTATCGAAACCCACAGAGAAGAAGACCTTTACTAAGTTTTAGTAAAAAAATCCACTCTACAAAGGGGATTGGGAATTGGCTACTGAGTAGGAGTTGCACCAATTCCCCAATTACCTGTTTCCTTTAATTTTAGTCCCCGGATAATAAAACTCCAGAATCTTGGCACTAGACCAACCCAGTTTGGCTAAATTCTGAGCGCCTGTTTGACTTAAACCTACTCCATGTCCTAAGCCACCACCAATAAAAGCATATCCCCACAGATTGGTTTGACCTTTATTCAATGGTTGAATGTAGAAAAGCGTGCTGATGGGGGCAGCGAAGGCACTGCGAACTTCATCTTTTTGTAAGGTAAAAACGCCAATATCTGTTTTCACAGCCAGTTTTAAAATCCGTCCACTGGGACTGCGTTGAACGACGGACATGGCTTGAATTTTTTTGAACTTGCTATAGGGACTTTTTTTCGCTTGTAAGAACTTTTGCAAGTCTTTGGTAATTTTATTGATGTCCGTTTCTCTGTGCCAACGGAATACATCCCATGTACTTTCATTAAATCCGGCTTTAAGATTGATAAATTTCTCAAAGTTCCGATCATCTGCTAGATTCTGATGTGATAAGTTCCAAAGATTTTGATTAGCAGCATCTATGACCGGTTTTAAATAGGGACGATCTTCTCCATTCCAGATATCACTAAAGTTAGCGGTAACACCACCTGTAGTGGAAGAATACAAAGCATCAACTATTTCATTATTATAAGTGAGGATCTGACCTCTGGTCGAGGCGATCGCCTGATCTGTATTTTTAGCAATTCCGCTCAGTCCTTGATAAACTTGACAGTGAGTGTCAGCACATAACTGATAATTATCTACCGCAAATCTGCGAACATTTCGCAAAGCATAGGTGCGAGCAATAATCGCTTGTGCTTCTAGGGCTGCCATTGGCGCATCTATGCCAATTTCATGGGGTAAAACTCCTCGCACATAGGTTTCCAAGGGGACGGTATTCACTAAGGTATAATTCCCATAGGCGTTAGGCTGCAAGGTCACTTTTCCGGGATAAACACCCTTTGATTCGAGTTTGTTATCGGTACTGACTTTGACCAATTCCTTACCCGCAGTCACTTCCAGATAATTGGGACTATAATTTTTACCATTTACTACCCAAGTAATTTTTGGGACTTTTGATAAAATATTGGTGGCTAAGTAAGCATTTTTATCACCGGATGTTTCTATACTTTTTAATAGTAAGCGGCGAATTAAGGGAGTGCTGTAAACGTCCCGTTTTGCCCATACTTGCCAGCGTTCTGGTTGGGATATTTCCACTTCTATACCCTGGGAACGCCAGTGATTAGCGTTATCTTCGGCTGTTTCAAAGGTGCGAAAGTCACCCAGCACTAATACTTCCTGAACCACTGTTTGGGTTAAGGGCTGCATGAATGTTGCTAACTGGATGGGTTTGTCTGTGACTAGGGTTTGCTGTTGACTACCTACTGCAAATTTTAATGTTAAGCGATCGCCCTTGGTGGCAGATAATTCTAACTTGTCTGTGGGTTTAGCCCCAAATCGTTGGACAATACCAATTTGCAATTTTACATCCTGGTTTTTGCTTACGGGTTCTGATGCGGCAGTCAATCCCAATAAGCACAAGGTTGTTATTAATCTGTAGGAAGAACGCCAAATAAATATTTTCATGCAAACTAATTCTGATTGCCCTTATATTGTCGGAGAGGTTTTAAATTAATTAACTCAATTTACAAAAGAAGGGAACAGGGAACAGGGAACAGATAAGAAACACTCATTTGCACCAGTTTAGAGCTTCAGTCAAAAAAAAGATGTTTTTAAAAGATGCGTAGCACGAAAAAAACAGTGTCATTATTTCAATCTCATGTTTTTAAACATGAGTTTTTCCTGTTCCCTGTTGCTTCTTCCTCTGAATCATGATAAGAAGATGCAGGGCGGCAGGAAGAATCACAAATTACCAATCTCAAGTTAGATAATTAGCAACTGGGAATATTATATATTTTTCACTTACGCGCTTCTATAATACCATTACGTCTTTTCTTCGGCACAATTGCAAATAAAACTCATTATGAGTATGATTTATTTAGTGATAACGACAATTTTTAATGACAACCTGCTGCTGTATAAGCCAACTATACTCAATGCGGCTTAATTATTTGATTCTATTTGATTCTATTTGATTCTATAGGTAGGGGTAAAGCAAGAGCTTCATTGGTGTCAACTTAAGCTCAAATCCCTACCACATCTCGTTCCTAGGGACTTCCAAATAAAAAAATACTCAACCACCTAACGCAAAAATCTCTCAAACCCTTATTCCTCTGTGTCCTCTGCGCCTCTGTGGTTCGTTAATCAGGATAATTTATTTCTTGGAAGTCCCCTAGTCTCTGACTAGGAATGCAGTTGATGAGGCTCTGCCTCTAAGTAGTGAGACAGAGTTAATTACACAATATCATTGCGTTAGCGCAGCGTGGCGTTAGCCATATGGAACGAAGTGAAATGAAGCAATTCCAAGGGTTGTGATTGCTTCCCTTCGCTCGCAATGACTGTAAATATTTTTGTCCAATTACAAAAGAAGGGAACAGGGAACTCTTAACTGGGAGCAAATAAGAAACACTCATTTGCACAAGTTTAGAGCTTCAGTCAAAAAAAGGATGTTTTTAAAAGATGCGTAGCACGAAAAAAACAGTGTCATTATTTCAATCTCATGTTTTTAAACATGAGTTTTTCCTGTTCCCTGTTGCCCGTTCCCTGTTCCCTCTGAATTAATATTATTGAAGGCAGAGCCTTCTAGAATTCATTCCCAGTCTCTGAGTGGGAATGAGATGACTTGAGTTCTTTGCGGGATAGAGGTTTTACGTTAAGTTGACACCAATGAAGCTCTTGCTTTACCCCCTACAAATCTAGGTTTTTCGTAATTTTCCAAAAGTCCATATTTCAACCATGTTGAGTATAGAAGAATAGTTTCACTGGAAAAAAGGTATAATAGCTAACAACATCTTATATCCCAGATTTTATGGCGCAAGTTGACTTGACTGATAATTTGCGAAATTTAATGCAAAAAGTTGGTTGTGATAGTTTTAACGCTTTAAGTCGTGCTGCTGGTGTTTCCCAATGGCAAATTTTGCAGTTGCGGAGGGGGAAAATCGGACAGATGCGGATGGAAGTATTGGTAAAACTGTCAGAGATTTTACAAATATCTTGGATTGAGTTGGTAGAAACTTTCAGTGTTGATGGTTTATTTTCAAGTGTCAACAACACTCATTCCTCTCATAAAAACATAAACTTATTAAGACAAATTACGGATTTACAATCTGAGTATGAAAGATTAACATTATCAATGTTAGAACAACGGGAAGTATTACAACAAGAATTTCAGCGATCGAGTTTACAAATATTGGAATCCTTACTATTACAATGGCCAATAGCAGCACATAGAGCCAGGGAGGATCACCAGTTATCAGCGGTGAAAATACTACCTTTGGTAGATAAACCCCTAGAGACATTATTACAGACTTGGAATGTGCAAGCGATCGCTGCTGTCGGCGACCAAATTCCCTATAATCCACAATTTCATCAATTATTAGAGGGAACAGCACAACCAGGAGAAATCATTAAGGTACGTTATCCAGGTTATATGCAACACGACCAGCTTTTATACCGAGCTAGAGTCAGTCCCATATAATTATTTGTTGTATTTGTTGCGACTCAATCTCCCAAAAATGCTCTAAAGGATCACTATTTTGGGTTATAAGAAACTGGAATAAATGCCTGATGAAAAATTGCTCAATATTTTTGTGTACAAAATGTCTTTATTCAATTTAACGTTAAGATATACTAATAAAATCAAAATCAGAACCTTATTAAATAAATCAAAATTAGCATATTATGAATCAGCAGGTGAAAGTGATTTCCATTAGTGGGAGATTCAATGCCAATAGCTCTCAAAACTTTCGAGAAAGTATTACAGAAGTAATGGAAAGTGGAATGTCCATTGTGTTAGTTGATTGTCATAATGTTACCTTTATGGATAGTTCTGGATTAGGCACTCTCATTTTAACATTTAAAGCTTTACAAGAATTAGGTATAAAGATGGTAATTTGTTCAATTAATGAACAAGTTAGAATGCTATTTGAATTAACCGGGATGGATAGCAAATTTACAATTGTTCCTAGTCAAGAAGCATTTGAAAATCTTTTGCTTTCTGCCAAGTAGGTTAGCATTGAAAATTGTCGTTATAGGAAGGCAAGAGGCAAGAGGTAAGAGGTAAGAGGTAAGAGGCAAAAGGTAAGAGGTAAGAGGTAAGAGGCGAGAGGTAAGAGGCGAGAGGCGAGAGTGAAGAAGCTTTGGGCGATTTTACTTTTCTTTACACACTTTGGTTTTATTGTGTTCACCTACTTATTTGATCAATCAAATTTAACTTGAAGAATAGATAAATCATCTTCAAATATCTCTTTGGAGTTTAATTTAATTAGGTAATCCAGTATATAATCAAGTTGATTATCAACAGAATATTGTAGGCTAATTAAAATCTGAGTGAACCCTTCCAAACTCCAAAGATTACCATTTGATTGAGTGATTTCATAAGCACCATCACTAAAAATATAAAGGGTACTAGATTTTTCAATCTGACAATAAGCATCAACATATTTAGCTTCAGGAAACATCCCCACCGGCATTCCTGGAGTTTTTAATCTTTTTACTTCTGTGTTAGTAGGAGAGTTACCAGAAATGATAATAGCTGGTGGATGTCCAGCACTAGAGTATGTTAACTGCCGACTAACTCGATTATAAACTCCATACCAAATCGTAAAATATTTATCATTTTGATAATTTATTTGAAAGGTATTATTTAAAGCCGCTAATACCTCGCTAGGTTGATAGTAATTTAAATCTTTGAGAGCGCGGGAACGTAAGAGATTTAATACAGAAATTGAAGGCAGAGTTGCTTTTAGTCCATGACCAGCAACATCTAGTAGGTAAATAGCTAAAGAATCAGCGTCCAGCCAATTATAGTCCAAACAATCCCCACCAAGTTGCCTGGATGGCAAAAACTTAAACTGAATACTCAGGGGGTTATTTATAGGCAGGGGTAAAAGGGATTTTACATATTCTGTAGCTTCGGATAATTCTGTTTCTAAAAGTAGCTTTTGGGTCTGTAAATCCTGACTTAATTGATGTAGACGTAACCCGGCTCTAACTCTTGCTTGGAGTTCGTTTTGTTCGATAGGTTTGGAGATAAAATCATCAGCACCAGCATCTAATCCTTTAACTCGATCTGCGACGGAATCTAAAGATGTTAATAAAATAAAAAATGTGGTAGATAATTTGGGATCTTTTTTAATGATATTACATACTTCTATCCCAGTTAATCCCGGCATAATCCAATCACATATAATTAAGGCTGGAGGTGAATCCAGCGTTCTTAAAATCCCTTCTTCTCCCGTACTCGCGGTAATAACTTGATAACCTTGTTTTTCTAAGATTCTTTTGAGGAAAATTTGGATGGATCGGTCATCATCAATAATTAGGATTTCAAACATGAGATTATTAAGAAAGGGGATTTAACCAAAACAATATAACTTGTTTTAATTGATTTAAATCTCGATAAACTTCTTGCTTTAACCATTGTCCTAAAGCATCAAAGGGACTAAAGGAAGTTCCTGGTTGCCATTTAACATCTTGTCCTAAAGGTGTGGTATGAGTGCCTGATAAAGTTTGTGTTGTCACCATATCAGGAAAGAGTTGTTGTAAAATTATTGTTAAGTTTGCTGATTGATCTAGGCTATCTTTATTAAATCTTATTAATAAATTTCGCCGAATCTGATAGCTGTCTTGGACTATTTGGTTGGTTTGTGCGGGTGTAGGTGTAAATTCAATGTCTAATTGGGAATTTAACTGGGAATTTAACTGTTCTACTAATGGTATGGCTTCACTGGCGGCAAAGTTATTAAAGGATATTAAAATATTACCAGCCCTTTGGATTGGAAACAGGCTACCAATTAGTAAATGCAGTTTACAACCCATGCTATGTCCGACTCCATAGGTGGGAAGATAAATTTTGCGGAGTTTTCCAGAGTCTTGTAACTTTTCGAGAGTATATTCAAATTTATGGAGGACAGATTTAGCGATCGCTATATGATCTAATGTATTCACAAAAGGTGTAGCAATAATGACATATCCTTGATCCGCCAAGTTTTCCAGTAACCAACGATAAGTTAAATGTGGTAAGGTGGCGACAAATGCACCACCTAAAAAATGAATAATCCCGATAGGATTACGGGGAATAAGTACCCAATTGCCTCTAATTTCTTGCCAGTTCATTTCCAAAGTTTGTAGAATAGAAGACTTTACGATTTGCTGACTTTATCTCATTCAATTGCATACCGCTATAAATATATATAAAGTATTAACTCTGACTTTGCAACTTTTTCATTTCCTGCTGTACATCTAGGGAAATTTGCAAGGCTTCATTTAATAATTTACCATGTTCTGTGGCTTCTTCAGTAACTTGCATTGATGCCAAAGTGGCTAAATTATTAGTAAATAAATCAGAATTGGTGATAATAAAACTTTTATTTTCTCGCAAAATTCTCTCTGTTTTTAAAGCGCGGATTAAATCATTTCTAGTTAATTCAAGTGCTAATAATACTTTTTCTCTTTCTTGTATACTTACTCCTAAGTTGCCAACATCCTCAATTTGGTCGTTAATATCTATAGCTTTAATCACGGAATTATATCTTTCCACATCATTTAGTAAAATCCGCAAAGAATTGGTCATATTCTGCTTCAGAAACTTACTTTTACCTCTCCATAATAAATATAATAATATTTGAATACTCCCACTTGTCCATAAAATGAAAATAATTAATGATAGCCAAGATGATAGTTTTACTAATAGATAAGTACAAACAGAAATGGTAATTCCCGCGAAAACCACAGTAGCAATTTCTGTTTTTCGAGCTTTTTTTAGCAACCTTATACTGAATTGCTGGATAATATCAGTAATAATTATTAATTTATTATCAACAGGTAAGTTAGTCGCATCTTGAAGTTGATCATGACTAATATCCAATCCCTGTAAATCATCTCGCACAGTTGCTAAATCCTTAACTACTATTGATTTAGTCTAATATAACAACTGGATTTCCAGAATGGCAATTACCAATTACCAATTACCCATGACCAATTACCAAACTAAGTTACTTGTAACAAATAGGTCATACAGTTTCCCATTAAAAAGTAAACTACTAGCATTGCTGCTGCGGCTAATGCCACCAGTATACCAGCCAGCATGAGCGAAAATTCTTTATGCTGATAAGCTTTTTCCATTAGGTGTAGCGACCATGCTACAAGTGCGACATCAAAGATTAAAATAGGAATCAACATATTTCTTAATATTTCTTCATAGAAGTAAGATTATCTTAACACTGTTTTGGATAACTGTGTTTTGTCTTCAATAGATGCAGTTGGTCGCTGTATTTGATATCAAGTAGGAAGACGGACAGGAACATGGCGTTCTTGCAAATAAGTTTTAATTTGTGCTACGCTTAGTTTCCCAAAATGTAACAAAGACGCTAAAAGTGCAGCTTCGGCTTTACCTTCTGTTAAAGCAGTGTGAATATGTTCACAATTCCCTGCACCACCAGAAGCGATGACGGGGATTTCTACAGCATTAGCGATCGCTTTTGTCAAGTCCAAATCATAACCAGCTTGAGTTCCATCAGCATCCATACTCGTTACCAACAATTCTCCAGCCCCCCGTTTTGTTACTTCCTCCGCCCAGCGAAGGGCATCAATACCAGTATTCTCTCTGCCACCGCGAACGTATACATCCCAGCCAGGATTCTCAGGATCAAGTCTACGTCTAGCATCAATAGCCACAACAATACACTGATTGCCAAAGCGATCGCTGGCATGATTAATTAAATCTGGGTTTCTGACCGCCGCAGAATTAATACTAACCTTATCAGCGCCTGCTCTTAACAAACCTTTAACATTTTCTAAGGTTTGAATTCCACCACCCACAGTCAGGGGAATAAAGACCTGTTCAGCAGTCCGGTAAACCACATCAATAATTGTGTCCCTGTCTTCATGAGTAGCCGTAATATCTAGAAACACTAACTCATCTGCACCGGCTTCATTGTAAACCTTGGCTAGTTCCACAGGATCACCCGCATCCTTAAGATCCACAAAGTTAATTCCCTTCACAACCCTGCCCGCCTTGACATCTAAACAAGGTAAGATTCTTTTAGACAACATAATGACTTTTTCACTCCCGGTAATTGCTAGGAATTTTAATTGTAAAGGTAATTGGGAAATAGATGACAAGAGAGGATCAATATATAATGGGTCTTGTCCAGACGGAAAGCTAATTAAATAACTATACTTTGAAACATATAAAATAACCATACCTTGAGGATGTCTTGCCAAATTTGAGAGGATGTTAGTATTGAGTACATATTGATAGGTCAATGAAGCGCAGTGCGATCGCACTCCTCAAAATCATCCTACAAGCGATCGCCTTACCTATGAGACACTACCAATAACGATACATGAGAGATTTTGTTAGGATTTAGGTTTGATTTCAAATTCAAGTTTTGAACGATAGAAAGAAACATCAAATTCCATAAAAAAGTTAGTTTGTCCCAAAATTAAAGGTGCATTTGGTTTACTCACCCATGCAAAAGCCAATCTAACTGAGGGAAATTCACCTATTTCAGCATTTGCGAAAAATGGCATTGCTGCTTGACTGATATTACCTGCTAATTGGATAATGGCTTTGCTTTCATCCCATACTCCGCCTAATTGAAGACCTATTTCATAAGGTAAAACGTTGATAGTCGCACCACTATCTACTAAACCAATTGCTTCTACTATTTGATCTCCTCGACGCAAAACTAATAGAACTCTTGGTAAACTATCAAATTCGTTTTGGCTGGGGTGGCTTGTTGAATACTTAAACCGCATAAAATTTAATCATTATAAATTGATTGATTTAGTGCTTCCATGAGAATTTCTCCTGCACCAAAGTTATTATAAGGCGTTGGTAGGTGATATGTTTTAAAGGGTTCTAATGGAGAAATGTCTTCAGCAGTGTCCAAATCTTCCGCAAGGATGCGAATTAATTTGAGTTTTTCTGGTGCTGAAAGTTGTTTAATTGACGGAAGTAACTCGGTTAATGTCATATTTTCCTACTGGATGTGTTTGAGATATGTAGAGTCAGAATTATCTTATTCTATTTTATCTAATAGCGATACCTTCGGTGCGCTTCGCTATCGCACTCCCCAAAATCAAGGTCGTCCACCGGAAAAGGCAATTCTTGCCAGTCGTCTGATTAACCGTCCACTTCGTCCTTTATTCCCCTCATGGTTGCGGGATGATTTGCAAGTTAGTAGTTTTGCTTTCTTTGAAGTTCCACAACGAAAACAATGAAAGGCGATCACTTCTTTAAATCGAAACTGGTGTAAAGGACTACGAGGAGAATATTCCTTCTCAATTTGTGATAGAATAGGTTTCACTAAATTACCTCAGTAACAGTTATATTTTTGTTTAATTGATTAGATTGTTACCAGTTTCAACCTAATAAAGATTTTTAACGACAATTATCTTAACCTTCTGCTACAGGTGCTTTCGCCAAAAAATAATGAGCAGTTTGGGAAATTCCGTCAAACTGCCAAAAAATATATCATTACTAACTTTCCTCACTACTCAATCTTTGTAACAACTCTTCACGGGATAAATTAGGATAAATTACCCAAAGAAAGAAGTAACTGAGTTGGTGTTAATTTAGCCAAAAAGTGAGATACTAGAAAAAAATTATTTCCCTTATTCACATAACAACACCCTTATTCACATAACAACAAATGGAAAAAGTACAATTGTTCGGTATGCCTGCTGAGAAAGGGCGATGGATACTGATACCTCTAAGTATCACTATCCTGCTGTGCTTGGGTACAGTTTATTCTTGGAGTATTTTTAGAAAACCTTTAGAAAAACTTCTCAATGTAGGTGCCACTGATAGCCTGTTGCCATTTACTGTGCTGTTGGTTGTCTTCGCAATTTTAATGCCAATCACTGGCTTTTATATCAATCGTTTTGATACTCGTCTGATTACAGGTGTTGGTGGGTTAATTACGGCATTAGGTTATATTCTCTCTAGTTTGGGTGGCAATATTCCCACACTAACTATTACCTATGGTGTAATTGCTGGTATGGGTGTGGGTATCGCTTACGGTGTACCGTTGGCTGTGGTAGCTAAGTGGTTTCCCGATAAAAAAGGTTTGGCTGTTGGTGCTACTGTGATTGGGTTTGGTTTGTCACCTTTAATTACTGCACCTTTGGCAAAGTTTCTGATAGATGCTTTTGGAGTTCGGCAAACTTTTGTAATTTTAGGTATTGCTTTTGCAGCTATTATTACCGCTATTTCTACTGTCCTCACAACTCCTCCCCAAGGTTGGCAACCGGAAGGATGGACTCCACCTGTAGCTGTTCAAGCAAATTCTCATACTAAAACTTCAGGATCAATTCTTCAGACTTCCAGTTTTTATGGCTTGTGGTTTTGTTATAGCATTGGTTCTTTTGCCGGACTGGCAGCTATTGGTATTTCTAGTCCTCTAGCACAGGAAATTATTAAATTGGATGCAGCAACAGCCGCAAATACAGTCTCCCTGTTCGCTGTCTTTAATGGTGCAGGGCGGTTATTTTTTGGGTGGTTCACAGACAAATTTACGCCAAAATTGGCGGCAATTGTTTCCTTTGTTTTGATTTTGATTGCCTCGATTATGATGCTGAGTGCTGGAAAGGGAAGTGTACTAACTTATATAGTCGCTTTTTCGCTATTTTACTTGGCTTTGGGGGGTTGGTTAGCGATCGCTCCTACTTCCACTTTAATCATATTTCAACCCCAAGACTACGCCAAAAATTACGGTATTGTCTTCACTGCTTACGGTATGGGGGCTTTGGGTGGAACTTTATTAGCTGGCAAAATTAGGGACATTTTCGGCAGTTACACTAATTTCTTTTATCCAACTGCGGGATTAGCAATTGTGGGAATTATCTTGGCTGTATTCACGCTGAAACGCAATTCTACCAGTGCCGATTTAGTAACATAATTTGTTCGTTTTCGATATCCCCTCTTGGATTGTGCTTTCCACAATTTATATTGGGAAAGTACCCACCTTCCTATATCAGTTTATTACTGATAACCCATAATTAGATTTTAGATCCCCGACTTCTTCAAGAAATCGGGGGTCTTTTTGTTTCGTAAATCCCCTCAAACTTCCTCATTCCCCAATCTTTGCAACAATTCTTCACGGGATAAATTACCCAAAGAAAGAAGTAACTGAGTACGTTCAGAAATAGGAAATTTAGCAATCTTTTCCACCAAACCAGATAACTCAGCATCCAAACTACCAAAACGCCCTTCCAGAAGAGAAGTTATCAACAAAAGTTGTCCTTCTTGCTTTCCTTCTTGCTTCCAGTCTTCTATTTGTTGTAAATAAGCCGGTGATAAGTTCATAATTAATTACTTCCTCTTCTTCCCTACTTAAATTATCTCTCAATTCTAAATTCTTGCGCCAGTCCGCTAAAATTTCTAACAAATTCTCTCGAAAAGGGTTATTTTCTGGTAATTCAGTTAATTCCTCTACCGCTCTTTTTTGTGTTCCTCCTTTCCCCAAAACTCTCAACCATAATGTATCCTCATTTTCTGGTAATTGATGAATAACAACTATTGCTGTTTTCAGAATATTCGGCAGAAAATAAACACCTTCAATCCAATCTTCTACAATTTCATTTGCACCTAAACCCGCAATCATCCGAGATGAAAAAGTTGGTGTTAAAATCCATAAAATCGGTAATTCTGATTCAGCAATATTTCTGTTTTCGCGTTTTGCTTTCCTAACTACATCACCATGAACGGCATATAATTTAAGTAAACAACGATGACTAAGATTTTAAGGTATTGGTAACTTGAGGATTACCATTAATAATGTAGCTACAGTGATTAGTATCGAGCAAATAAGACATAGTAACAGAAATTAAAACTGCGTTTGGGAACGGGTTTCTTCAACTAAACGCAGACAATCTTCAAGATCATCACCATGCCAAGTTCCAGCATAATGTAGTAAATCACCTGCTTTTTTACCTCGCTTGATGGGGGAAATACGACGTAATGGGCGTTGATTTACGGTGCTTTTTTCCTGAATAGAGTCGAGAAAATCATTAACTAAGGAAAGCTGTTCTGGTGGTAGTTGGGATATCTGTTGTTCAATCTTTTGATGTAGTTCTAAATAAGTCATTTGTGCCTCGTTTTCATAGGAAGAATGGGGATGATTTTATTTTATCTCTTTATTTTACAGCGATTCCTTCGGTGCGCTTCGCTATCGCACTCCCAAAAATCACACAAGCACTAAATTATCAATTTGCTGCACAGACTACTCATCATCATCTTGAACATTTTCTTCGTCAAATCCCAGCCAAAATAGTAGAACCTGTTCTAATTCCAGCATTTGTTCTGGTGTTATGTTTCCCAATTTGCGTAAAAGCTTTGCATGAGGAATTGTGATGATATTTTGCACATCAAATACTCCTTCCCGAAGAAAATTTGTTTTGACTTGCACCTCAAATCTTGAACCACGTGAACTGGTTGTGTGTGGTACGAGAGTAGCTAATGCACGATCTTGATCTAGTGCAGGAATACTAATTACTAAACATGGTCTAACTTTTGCCACATAACCTAAATCTACTAGCCAAACTTCTCCACGTTCAGGACTACTCATACTCCGCTTCTTCCTCATCTAAATCAAGAAAAAGTCCCTCAGCATTCATGACTAAATCTTCATCAGATAAGGGAGAAAAATCTAAATCAACTGTCCGCTTTAAAATTTCTAACACCAAATCTAACCGTTCTAAGTCTGTCAAGCGGTCGAATGTATTCAGAAGTTCTTGTACTAAAGCAGTCATAGCTTTTTTCCTATATATGGAGATATTATAACATGAGCTTGATATGGCATTCCCAAAATCATCCTACAAGCGATCGCATTCCCAAAATCACCTTACAAGCGATCGCATTCCCAAAATCATCCTACAAGCGATTGCACTTCCTAAAATCACATTACAAGCGATCGCACTTCCTAAAATCACATTACAAGCGATCACTATCTTTACCATAAGTGATCGCTACCACAATCGTACTGTAAAATTTTAAAATTGCTATTTCAGTAGATTTTGCAATGCAGTTTTCAACTTATTCCTTCTATTTTCAAAAAAATCTTCAAAATCTTTAAATTCAAGACTTTGATTTATATCAATATAGTTATCTGTCAAAAATTTATCTTTATCTGGTTGATTTAAAAGCCAATCTTTAAACGGTGTAGCGTTTTTGCTGTTGTTCTCTCTCCCTTCCATAAGTTGCAAGTTGGGTAGTTTATCTCTAAGTTCCTGAAAATTTTTATGTTTTTCAACTTCAATATTATTTGTTCTTAGTTTAGCATCAGTAAACTGTGATGCTGGATGTATATGGTCTTGATGAAAATCTACCTGCGAAAATTTTAGATTTGGATATAAAAATGATAAAATTAGAAACGCATAATTACCTTTTGTATATTCAAGAAAATCCTCTATATCTTCATCAGTCACTTTTAATGATCTATTTGATGGTAGTTTTGTTGCTGAAATTTCTGCAAATGAAAAATCATTACTTTTCAGAATATAATCATTTGTTGACTCATCTTTTTGTGATAATGAAGCTCTGAGATTTGTCAATACTGTATCTCCTTGACTACCAAATACATTTTTAAGTAAAGAATGGAATAAGAATTTTTTAATGTCGTTTTTCGTTTGTGAATTTACATTACCACCTTTTACTATGTAATAAGAAATTGGTATTATTACATTTTGAGATGCAAGGGTAAATTTGCTTAATCCATACTCCACAAGCAAATCAACTGTTTTAGATATTGCCTTTTTTATTTTTTTCCAATCCGTTTTAATTTTTATAACATTTTCAGTCTTAAAACTGCTAACGTTAAAAATAACAGAGCAATCTGTTAACATTAAGCAACTTCTCATTACGAAGTCGTTGTCAAAACTAAAGCCATTACCCTTTTTATTTATGCTGGCAATAAATTTTTCAATTTCATCTCTTCCATCCTCCCAATTTGCAACAATAGTAGAGAATAATAGGTCTGTTTTTGACAATATAGTTCCACCACTATTAACACGAATAAATATTTTTAAAATATTGTCTAAGTCCTGTTCTTCTATCTTGAAATAGTTTATTAATTTTTCGCTAACAATTCTTGAATGAAGGTTTCTGAGTGTCCCTTTAATTCTAAGTCTAATTGAGCTTTCATTTAACTTAGATGTAACGTCTGCGTTTTTAACGTTATCAGCAAGAAGTTCTTCATAGCATTCATCAATAAGAGGGTCTCTTGTCCATTTGAGAACTTCTCTAACGCTAAACCAAAGTTTATTTTCGTTACGCTCTATGGATTCTTCATCAGTAATAAAATGAAAAGAATAATTTAACTCATTATCTTCATCATTATGCACTTCACTTAAAAGATTTATAAATAGTGTTTTCTCAGGAAAATCACTATCCTTATTACCTCTTGTATATGGTTTTTTAACACAATATGTACCTTGTAAAGCTAGATATATTGAGCTTAATCGCTGTTGTCCATCTAAAACTCCAATAATTTGATCTTTCATTTTAGGATATGGTGTTTTATCATTAAGATACCTATCTCTTTCGTGGTAGTTTTGAAGAAATTTATAAAAAACATATTCATCAATTTCAGGTCTATTTAAAAACCAAAAAAGAAATGTCCCAATAGGATAACCACGTAGAATAGAATCAAATAACTTCTCAATCTGCTCTTGTTTCCAAACAAATTTTCTTTGTATTGCAGGTAGATACATTTCATTATTGTCAATTTTATCAATCACTTGCTTAATTGTCATCGTCTCGTAACTCATTGCATAATCTCCGTAGTGCTAACCCTTGGTTCTTGTCAAACAAAAATCAGCAGTTTGGGAAATATCCTCAAACTGCCAAAAAATATACTACCCTAAATTTCCTCATTCCGCAATCTTTGTAACAATTCCTTACGGGATAAATTACCCAAAGAAAGAAGTAACTGAGTGCGTTCAGAAATAGGAATATTAGCAATCTTTTCCACCAAACCAGATAACTCAGCATCTAAACTACCAAAACGCCCTTCCAGAAGAGAAGTTATCAAAGAAAATCGTTCCTCTTGCTTCCAATCTTCTATTTGTTGTAAATAAGCTGGTGATAAGTTCATAATTACTTCCTCTTCTTCCCTACTTAAATTATCTCTCAATTCTAAATTCTTGCGCCAGTCCGCTAAAATTTCTAACAAATTTTCTCGAAAAGGGTTATTTTCTGGTAACTCAGTTAACTCCTCAACTGCTCTTTTTTGTGTTCCTCCTTTCCCCAAAACTCTCAACCATAATGTATCCTCATTTTCTGGTAATTGATGAATTACAACTATTGCTGTTTTCAGAATATTCGGCAGAAAATAAACACCTTTAACCCAATCTTCTACAATTTCAGTTGCACCTAAACCCGCAATCATCCGAGATGAAAAAGTTGGTGTTAAAATCCATAAAATCGGTAATTCTGATTCAGCAATATTTCTGTTTTCGCGTTTTGCTTTCCTAACTACATCGCCATGAACAGCATATAATTTAAGTAAACAACTGCGAATTTCTATTTCCGATGGTGGATTGCGAAAAGGCTCAAATAAACATTGAGTTTTTGCCATCTTCCCTAACAAACCTAAAGGGAGATTTTCCTGAGTTTGATCAGAAAATGGTTCAAACCAAACATCAATTTCTTGAACTTCACTTTTAACCTTTTCACTTTTTTTAATTGTTCCTAAAGGTGTTAATAATTCCTCTAGATATTCCTTAGCGAATTGATCATGGGATTGTCGAGTCATTTGATTATATCAAAAATTACACTAAACATGAAAAATATTGTATAATAATTATTATACTACCGAAAGCATAGTTTGAAAAGTGGTTTACCCCCACAAGTTAAACTAATTCACAAAAATCGGCAGCAATTCAAAAATTAGATTATAATTGTCGAATAGGAAGAATAAAAATGGTAAAAATATGAATACGATACAAGAAATAATCATCAAAGTACCATCAAATATTGCTGAAGCTTATCGTCGCAGCACTAAGGAAGAACAGGAACAAATTCAGCTAAAGTTAGCATTAATTATGGAGTCAAATTTATTAAAAAATAGTAAAGAAGCACTTCAAAAACTTAGAAACACAATGGATAAAGCTAGTCAAGAGGCACAAGCTAATGGTTTAACTTCTGAAATTTTAGAATCTATTTTGCAAGATGATAAATAAACGCCGCTTTGTATTTGATACAAATGTTTTCGTAAGTGCATTTTTATTTAGTCAAAGTAAACCACGTCAGGCATTAAATAAAGCTCAAGATGTAGGTATTATCTTGTTAAGTGCTGCTGTTTTTGCCGAGTTACAAGAAGTTTTATCAAGACCAAAATTCAACCGTTATATTACCTTAGAAAGACGGAGGGAATTAATAGATAATTTAGTAGAAACTATCGAGTTTATTAATATTACTGAACAAATCAGTGAATGTCGAGATCCTAAAGATAATAAATACCTAGAATTAGCTGTGAGTGGCAAAGCTCAATGTATTATTACAGGTGATGAAGATTTGCTTATTCTTCACCCATTTAAACAGATTGATATTTTATCGGTTCAGAAATTTTTGGATGAAATTTAATTTGTTCACTTGCAGATTTTTACATTTTAATATTGATGTCCTCAGATCCCCGACTTCTTCAAGAAGTCGGGGATCTTGTTGTTCACTAATTAACCTTGAGCTACAGGTTCTTTCGCCAAAAACTTCTCCAATTCTGTCAAAGCATCAGCATCAACCTTAGTCTGCATTGGACAGAATTTAGGTCCACACATAGAACAAAACTCAGCAGTTTTATAGATATCTGCTGGTAAAGTTTCGTCGTGATATTCCTTCGCTCTTTCGGGGTCTAAAGATAACTCAAATTGACGATTCCAGTCGAAATTATAGCGAGCTTTAGAAAGTTCATCATCTCTATCTCTAGCACCAGGGCGATGTCTCGCAATATCCGCAGCATGAGCCGCAATTTTATACGCAATTAAGCCATTCCGCACATCTTCAGCATCAGGTAAACCTAAATGTTCTTTAGGTGTCACATAACATAACATTGCTGTTCCATACCAGCCCGCCATAGCTGCCCCAATAGCTGAGGTAATATGATCATAACCAGGGGCAATATCTGTCACCAAAGGACCGAGAACATAGAAAGGAGCTTCCGAACACTCTTCCATTTGTTTACGGACATTGAATTCAATTTGATCCATAGGAACGTGACCAGGACCTTCCACCATGACTTGCACATCATGTTCCCAGGCTTTGCGGGTGAGATTTCCCAGAGTTTTCAGTTCCGCCAACTGGGCTTCATCTGAGGCATCATGGGTACATCCGGGGCGCAGGGAGTCGCCCAAACTGAAAGAAACATCATATCTTTTGAAAATCTCAATGATGTCGTTAAAATGGGTATAGAGGGGGTTTTGTTTGTGGTGATGCAACATCCACCGCGCCAAAATTCCGCCACCACGAGAAACAATCCCTGTCAGACGGTTTCTGACTAAAGGTAAATGTTCAATCAAAATTCCCGCGTGGATAGTTTGATAGTCTACCCCTTGCTGGGCGTGTTTTTCGATGATGTGGAGAAAATCGTCAGCGGTGAGATTTTCGATAGTGCCGTGAACGCTTTCTAAAGCTTGGTAAACTGGTACTGTACCAATGGGAACAGGTGAAGCATTGATAATTGCGGTACGAATTTCATCTAAATTACCGCCACCTGTGGACAAATCCATCACGGTATCAGCACCGTATTTTACCGCCAGGTTGAGTTTATCAACTTCTTCCTGCAAGTTAGAAGAGTTGGGAGAAGCACCGATATTGGCGTTAACTTTACAACTAGAAGCGATACCAATGGCCATCGGTTCTAAGTTAGTATGATTAATATTCGCAGGGATAATCATCCGTCCCCGTGCCACTTCAGCGCGGATAAGTTCAGCAGGCAGCTTTTCCCGCTTCGCTACATAATCCATTTCTTCAGTAATCACACCCTGACGAGCGTAGTGCATTTGCGATACGTTAGCTTGTCCACGTCGCTTGGCTACCCATTCTGTCCGCATATTACAATCCTCAAATAAACAGCTTCCCTCCGCTGGTATTATCCAGACTCAGGTGTTAAGGGTTTGATCTCAGCTTGGTTTCCCAAGCACCCCTAGCATGGTGTAGATTGTAGCATTTTGGTGATGATTGGAGGGAGGGGGATGATAAATCGTGAAGATATGGGGAAAGGAGGATTTGTAGTTGGTTACACAAACCGTCTAGGGTTGAAACCCCAGGCTAATAGCCAAACTCCGTTAAAACGGACTCAAATCTTTTCTTTTTTCAGTCGTCTTGAGACGACTTTTGTTATTAGCCTTGCACTTCAGTGCTAGGCGGGTAAGTTAGCAATTACTATGCTATAGCTAGAAGGTTAGAAAAATTAGATGGTTCGCAATAGTTTCTAATTAAGGCTTTGGCATTTTCGCGTTTTTCGCCTGTGAATAAATTAAATATTACTTCTTCATTTTGATAGTAAAGATGTAATAATCCAAAGTCTTTAATTCTTGAATAAATTAGGGGAACTCCTGCTAAGGTTAGTAAATGTAATTTTTTATTATCACGCTCTCTTGCGTCATGAGAATCATGATATGTAGATTGAAATTCTACAACTAAACAAGGTTTATAGTCTTTGTTTGTGATCAGAGCATCTACACTGGAGCTAAAGAAGAAGTTTCTGAGTTTAATATCAAGGCTGCTACCTAATTCACAAAATGAGCATAAGCTAACCTGTGTATGAATTTTATAATTCTCATCTATGCAGGTTTGGAGAAACTCTAACATTCTTTCTTCGTAAGGATTAACCAGTCTTTTAGGTTTTACAGACATTAGTTTTTCTCCATTAATATTTTTGCAAAGTGGTAAATAAATTCTTCTAAAACTTCTCTTAATTTAATTTTGGTTTGCCAAGTATAAGGAAAAAGTTGATCTTCTTCTAAATGTACCCAGATTCCTCTTTCTTCAAAACCTATAGGAGGTTCATAATCAACAACGGTTTTAAAATAACCAATGACTTGATCATTTGTCCAGAATCCTTCATTAGCTATTTCTTCTAAAAAAAGGTCTGAATTACTTGGTAAAACCCAATATTGATCTATGAAAGGATATTTACATTCATAATATGTTATATTTAAACACAGTAAATATGGTTCCCATATATCACGAGGTAAAGAAATATATAAACCATCTTTTCTCTGTGTGAAAATTAACTGATAGCGTTTAGAACCTTTTCCAGGATTTTTAATTCGATAACCTATATATTGAGATGTTCGCTTCTCTTCAAACTTCTCATAAAAACCCAGTTTAGCTAACATACTGATAGCTAAAGATAACAAATCTTCCCCACCTTCAATTACCTGAATATTTGTTGAAACCAAACGAGGAACACCGTTTTCAACCTCAAAGCGTTGAATGACATCGTATATAATTTTTGACATTGCTTTTTCCAAAAACCTTGGCTAAGGTTCATGGAAATATCATAAACCCTTTTTTCTAAAATTACAAGAGTCTTGGCTAAGATTTTTGGATTTTATGGAAAAGGCTAATTTTCGGGCTTTTTCTTCAGAACACAGTACACATTTCTTATCAGTGTGTAAGAAGAAGTTATAATGAATACGAACCATAGAGGCACAGAGGACACGGAGGTAAGAGGTTTGGTAGAGGTGATAATTGGGTTAATTTGGTAATTAGTTGTTTTTGCAAGGATTATGTGATGAAAACGAACCGCAGAGGCGCAGAGGACGCAGAGGGAAGAGAGTTAGGAGAGGAGATGAGTTGGCTTACAGGGGAGGTTATTGGGGCTGCTATTGAGGTACACCGGGTTTTAGGTCCTGGGTTTTTGGAGGAAGTGTATAAGGAAGCACTGGTTGTTGAATTTATGATTCGGGGTATACATCATGAGGTTGAAAAGTCAATAAGCTTGACATATAAAGGACATGATGTAGGTAGAGGTAGATTAGATTTTTTAGTTGCAGACTGTTTAGTTGTAGAATTAAAAGCTGTGCAAACCCTAGCCCCCATTCACGAAGCTCAACTTCTCTCCTACCTCAAAATAACCAAGCGCACTTTAGGACTCCTCATCAACTTTAACGTTCCCCTCCTCAAAGACGGTATCAAACGCATAGCCCTCTCTCTCTAACTCTTCCCTCTGTGTACTCTGCGCCTCTGCGGTTCGTTAATTCCTCTATAACCGCATCAACACACCGAAAATCATGTATTTTTGTAAATGTGGCGAAAACCTCCGGCAATATCGCTAAACAAAGATCACAAACTGCGATAATTTAAGAACAGCTTTTGGATTCATCCATGTACCGTGAGACAACCGGGAACTTATCCACCACTGGATAAAAGCTTGGGTAATTATTCGTGACAAAGACATGAGTAAATGCGAACTGTTAAACCTGTGATTAGGTCAATCGAAAATAGGTAAGTTTAAACCAAGAATCCCCAGCCTGTAAAGGTTTGGGAATGTCTGAAAAAATTTAAAAAAGCTTTGGTAACTAATTCTTAGGTGAACTATGGCACAACGGACTAAGTTAGGAGATATTCTCAGACCCTTAAATGCTGAGTATGGTAAAGTGTCTCCAGGTTGGGGAACAACACCTTTAATGGGTGTGTTTATGGGTTTATTTTTGGTATTTCTGCTAATTATTCTCCAAGTTTATAACAAGTCTCTGTTAATTCAGGACGTGCTTGTTGATTGGCGCAGTTTAGGCGGCTAATGGCTATCCAGTCATCAAGCTGACAATTAGCATCTACCCGGCTTGTCCGGGTTTTTTTATTATGCAAAAAAATGCCTAAAAATAGCGATAAAATTAGTCTAAATCCCAAAGCTGTAGAGTAGTTGTGGCGGTTTTTCAGTCTATAGGAGAGCAAAATGAATATATTTGGTATCGGCTTACCAGAAATGGGTGTCATTATGGTAGTTGCATTATTAATCTTTGGACCGAAGAAGTTACCAGAAATTGGGCGCAGTTTGGGGAAAACGATTCGCAGTTTTCAAGAGGCCTCTAATGAATTTCAAAGCGAGTTCAAAAAAGAATCTGAACAATTAAAAGAAACTGTGCAAACAACCGCTGAATTAGAGCATAAACATATTGAAGCTGGAAAAACCCAGTCAGAAAACGTACAAGGATGAAAGATGAAGAAGTAAAACCAATGGTTTTGGTGATTCCCCAGCTAATTGTTGGACTGGGAAATCCAGAGCCTAAATACGATCAAACTCGTCATAATATTGGCTTTGCAGCTATAGATACCCTAGCTCGTGCTTGGCAAATTTCTCTAGCTGAAAATCGCAAGTTTCAAGGAGAGTTTGGTGAAGGGAATGCAGCAGGTAAGGGTAAAGTCCGCTTGCTCAAACCCTTAACCTATATGAATCTTTCAGGACAAGCTATTCAAGCTGTGACAAATTGGTACAAAATACCGCCTGAATCAGTATTAGTAATTTATGATGATTTAGATTTACCTTTGGGCAAAACTCGCTTACGTTTATCCGGTTCTGCGGGTGGACATAATGGCATGAAAAGCATTATTTCTCATCTAAATACCCAAAATTTCCCCAGATTGCGAATTGGCATAGGTAAACCAAAGGGCGCAATAGATGGAGATAATTCTCATACTGTTTCTCATGTTTTGGGACGATTTTCCGCTGCTGAGAATAAAGTTATGTCTCAGGTTTTAAACTTTGTTGTTGAGTGTGGAGAATTTAGTTTCAAACAGGGAGTAGAAAAGGCAATGAATCTTTGCAATACTCAGAATTTTACTGGTATTGATTCTTGATGAGGGGTTGCTTGTTCACGGAAGGAGTTAGGAATCCTGACTCCTGACTTCTGGGACAATGTGCGATTAGTTAAATTTTGTAATATTCTATAAATATGGCTTTCATAATATGTATCTAAATTTATGGACTTAGAACCCGCTACGGTGCTTGGAATTGCCTTTTGCTCGGCATTGGTTGCTATTACTGGTATGGCAATTTATACATCTTTTGGACCTCCAAGTCAGGAATTAGATGATCCTTTTGATGATCACGATGATTAATAGGGTTATTAATTTAACATGATGGATCATGGTGGGCAATGCCCACCCTAATGAGCTAGGATGTATATAAATTTGATTTACTTACTTTTTGTTTCAGCATAAGCCGCATAAACACTCTTGACATTATACCAATTCAAGAAAATCCGGGCAATTTCCAAAGCCAATTGCGGTTTACCAATATTAATTACCCATTGTAAGAACGGAGACATAGTTCTTTCATTCAATAATCCGTTTACAGAAAGAATCCCCCATAGTAGACGATGAAACCAGGTCATTTGAATCATCATTTTTACTTCCCAAGTAGGATGTTTTTGATAAAACAAAACTCCCATGCGTCCCCGTTGAATTTCTTGATCAATTAACTTAGGAATTTGCTGTAAACTAAATGGTGGATGCCAGTGATACCCAACAGCTTCAGGACATTTAATTAATTTTAAACCCAAGTTTTTTAACCTAACACCTAATTCTAAATCTTCCCAACCATAAAGTTGAAAACCATTATCAAATAACCCAGCTTCTTCTAACCAATGTTTGGGAATAGCCACGTTACCCGTAGCAAAGAAAGCAGCAGAAAAATCTGTAATTTTATAAGGTTCAGCCGTAGGATTGGCGAAGTTACAAGTATTAATTACAGCACCATAAGTAAAAAAGCGATCGCGCCGTGTACCGGAGGTATCGCTCCCTAATTTCTCCCTTCCCTGTACCAAAGCATTTGTATGAGATTGGAGGAAATTAGACAAAACCACTAAATCACTATCAATAAAAATAATTGTGTCACCTTGCGCTTTTTCCACCCCTAAATTTCGCGCTGCTGCTGGACCTGCATGATTTTGTTCAAAACAGCGGACGTGGGGAAACTCATCTTTATGTAATGCTAACCAATTCAAAGTACCATCAGTAGAACCATCATCTACTAACACAACTTCATAGTCTTCTATATAAGTTTTATCGCTGAACTCCTGACTCTCCAAAGCGCGGAGGCACTTTTCCAAAATTGGTAAGCGATTATATGTAGGAATGACAATACTAAAAAACACAGTTGCACCCAAAAAACTATTACCCATATTTAGGATAAAACAAATATAGCAAAGTCACGGTTGCATAAAAAAATATCCGCTAGGCAAGTCAGATATAATAATGACTCATTCTTTGTTTTCCTAAGTGGAGAAATTCATGGGTCGCGCTAAAAAGGTTGTTCTAGCATATTCTGGTGGAGTTGATACTTCTGTTTGCATTCCCTATCTCAAGCAAGAGTGGGGAGTAGAGGAGATAATTACCCTAGCAGCAGATTTAGGTCAGGGAGATGAATTAGAACCAGTTCGAGAAAAAGCTCTTAAATCCGGTGCAAGTGAATCCTTGGTAGCGGATGTTAAGGATATATTTGTTAAAGACTACGCATTTCCGGCGATTCAAGCCAATGCGCTCTATGAAAACCGCTATCCTCTTGGTACAGCCCTGGCTCGTCCCTTGATTGCTAAGATACTGGTAGAGGCGGCTGCAAAATATGGTGCGGATGCGATCGCTCACGGTTGTACAGGTAAAGGTAACGACCAAGTACGCTTTGATGTTTCCTGTACAGCTCTCAACCCTAACCTGAAAATTCTAGCGCCAGCCAGAGAATGGGGTATGAGTCGGGAGGAAACCATCGCCTATGGTGAGAAATTTGGTATTCCTGCACCCGTGAAAAAATCCTCTCCTTTTAGTATAGATAAAAACTTGCTAGGTCGCAGTATTGAAGCTGGTACATTGGAAGACCCAGCAAACGAGCCACCGGAAGAAATTTATGAAATGACCAAAGCCATAGCTGATACTCCCAATGAACCGGAATATCTAGAAATTGGTTTCCAAAAAGGGCTTCCTACCACTATCAATGGCACATCAAAAGAGCCTGTTGAGTTAATTGAACAACTCAATAAAATCGTGGGAAATCATGGTATTGGGCGGATTGACATGATTGAAAACCGCTTAGTAGGCATCAAATCACGGGAAATCTACGAATCACCAGCCATGATAGTTTTGATTAACGCCCACCGTGACTTAGAAAGCCTCACCTTAACAGCAGATGTCACTCAGTACAAACGAGGCATAGAAGAAACCTATACCAAAATTGTATACAACGGACTTTGGTATAGTCCACTCAAAGCAGCATTAGATGCCTTTATTCAACAAACACAAGAAAGAGTTTCCGGTGTAGTGCGGTTAAAACTTTTCAAAGGTAACGCCGTCATAGTTGGGCGCTGGAGTGACAATACTCTTTACACCCCCGATTTAGCCACTTACGGCGCAGAAGATCAATTCGATCACAAAGCCGCAGAAGGCTTTATCTACGTTTGGGGACTACCTACTCGTATTTGGGCGCAGGGCAACAAGTAAAGGGTAGGGGGAGTAGGGGAGTAGGGGGAGTAGGGGGAGTAGGGGAAGTAGGGGGAGTAGGGGAGTAGGGGGAGTAGGGGAAGTAGGGGGAGTAGGGGGAGTAGGGGGAGTAGGGGAAGTAGGGGAAGTAGGGGGAGAAATTTCTTCCTCCTGAACTCCTGATAGCGCAGCGTGGCGTTAGCCATACTCCTGATAGCGAAGCGTGGTGTTAGCCATACTTCTGAATGGGCGCAGGCCCTGCGCCCCTACCTCTTACCTATTCTTCAGTTTGCTGTTTCACTTCGCGGGACTCTAACCAAATTGGTACAGCAATCACAGCAACTAAAATAAGTAACGCCAAAATTGCAAATTTACTTACCCAGGCTACCAATTGTTCTAGGGAAATAATTCTTCCCGCGAAAAAAGCTAATGTCACCATGACGCTACCCCAAGCAGTCGCTCCAGCTAAGTTATAAATCAGGAATTTGCCAAAGGGCATTTCCGCTATACCTGCAAGTGGTGAAGCAAAAATCCGCAATAAGGCAAAAAAGCGACCAAAAAATACAGCCTTACCTGCGTTTTCCGTAAATTGCTCTTTAATACTCAGCAGTCGGACTTCGGAAATGCGGAAAATCTTGCCAACTTGCAGCAGAAAAGGCCAACCACCAACTCTACCAATCCAATAGCCGCAATTGCCACCAATTACAGCACCCCCCACAGCGTTACCGAGAACCAGCCAGTAATTTAATTCATTACTACCAGCAAGGAAACCACCAACAATTGTTACAGTTTCGCCAGGAAGGGGAATGCCCAAATTTTCTAGCAATATTCCCAAAAAAATTGCTAAATAACCATAATTATGAGCAATTTCTTGGATGTTTTCTAGTGAAAGTAGCTCAAAAGACATCCAGCACCACCGAGTTTACAAATTTTTACCTTTACCATATCTTTGCTTGCTTTTGGCTAGGGTGTCAATCAAACCGCAATAGGAGGAGTTCAGGAGTATGGCTAACGCCACGCTGCGCTATCAGGAGTCAGGAGTCAGGAGTTCAGGAGTCAGGAGTCAGGAGTATGGCTAACGCCACGCTGCGCTATCAGGAGTTCAGGGGGAAGAAGAAAGAAGAAAGAAGAAAGAAGAATATTTTTCACCAATGACCAATGACCAATGACCAATGACCAATCAAACCGGATTGCTATAGATAATTTGAGATAATGATAAGTTCGTTACCGAAATTAGTGGTAATTTATGCTTATACTAAAAAAACATATCAACAAATTATACGGCATAAATACTGGAAAATTTTTTCTCAACTGTCCGGCTGTTAATTCTCATAAACTTTGCGAAAACAGTCATTATGCGGTTGAATTATAAACAGTATGGATGTCAGTTTGCCCTTTCTTTTGTGTTTTAAATACTCAGTTAAATTTATGACTCTTACACAAGAACGCCAAGTGATTTTGTTCAAACCCCAAGGTAGTATAGACCTGGATAGTGGTACAGTCTTGAGCGAACAGATGGCTGCTATTGAACCTCAGCATCACCAACTCTGGGTTATAGATTTAGCAAATGTAGATTTCATGGATAGTTCTGGATTGGTCCCACTTGTCAAGGGACTTACCACAGCGCGTCAAATTGGTTGTCGGTTGGTTCTCTGCAATGTTAAAGCTCCAGTTAAGTTGATTTTGGAACTTACCCAGCTTGATTCAGTATTTGAAATTTTCCCAAGTTACGAAGATATTTTTGCTCCTGTTACCAATCAACAGCCAGTAGCAACTGGAGTTTAGACTAAATCAGTATTTTTATTCTTTTCAGATCCCCGACTTCTCTAGATCCCCGACTTCTTAGAGAAGTCGGGGATCTTAGGCTACAGTAATGATAACTGCTCATTAGGGGGTTTAAAACCCATGTGTTGATAGGCTGCTTTAGTGGCTATTCTCCCCCTGGGTGTCCGACTTAAATAACCTATTTGCATTAAATATGGTTCATAAACTTCTTCAATGGTTTGGGTGTCTTCCCCAGTGGTAGCAGCGATGGTTTCTAAACCGACTGGACCACCATTAAAGTTTTCAATAATCACACTGAGCATTTTTCTATCTGTCCAATCTAAACCACAAGGATCAACTTGGAATAGCTGCAATGCTTCCGCTGCAACAGTTTCATTTATTTCTATAAAAGATTTTACTTCTGCATAATCACGGACTCTTTTTAGTAGTCTATTAGCTATTCTTGGTGTTCCTCGTGAACGTTTGGCTATTTCTGTAGCCCCGTCTAAATTAACTGAAGTTTGTAATAATTCGGCAGTGCGAACCACAATTTGAGTAAGTTCAGCAACTTCATAAAAACGCAACTTTTGAATTAAGCCAAAGCGATCGCGCAATGGTGAAGTTAAAGCTCCGACGCGGGTTGTTGCCCCGACCAGGGTAAATTTAGACAAAGGTATACTTCTAATTCTGGCACTAGAACCCTTACCTACTGTAATATCTAGGCGACAATCTTCCATGGCTGGATAAAGAATTTCCTCTGTCATCCGTGATAAGCGATGAATTTCATCTATAAATAACACATCTCCTGGTTTCAGGTTCACCAATAACCCCACGATATCTCGTGGTCGTTCTAAAGCTGGGGCGCTGGTAATTTTGCAACTTACCCCCATTTCTGAGGCTAAAATCATCGCCATTGTGGTTTTACCTAAACCTGGTGGTCCATACAACAGCAAATGATCCATGACTTCGTTCCTAGATTTAGCGGCTTTAATGGCTATATCTAAGACATCCTTTAAATCCTTTTGTCCAATGTAATCAGCAAAGCGCTGGGGACGAATACTTTCTTCTGGTTTCCCTTGTTCATTAATGGCAGCTTCTGATTGGAGCAGATTTTCTGCGGGGGGTACTTTGGCTGATTCCCGTTGCTTTTTGGGTTCTCCGTTGGGTTCTGGAGGCTGTTTTTTGGAGGAGATAATCGCCATAATTTTCAGGGATTTCAGAAGTACAGAAATGGGGGTTTAATTATTCATAAGTAAGATTCAGTATAGGATATTTGGGGTTCATTGAGAATATAGATATTTATTTAATTTTGTAAATTTACTATTAATAAATTGAGGGCTAGGAGTCAGGAGGTAGGGGCGCAGGGCCTGCGCCCAGTCAGGAGTCAGGAGGAAGAATTAGAAGGAGATAAGAATAGTCTCGAATCGGGAAAAGTGATAGCTTTTTGATGGTTTCAAAGCTAATTGGACAAAGAGGGAATAGGAAAATGAGGACGGGAAAACCCTGCCCATACAGCACTTACCGATGTTATGAAGTCTAATGACCCCACCCCCAACCCCCTCCCCGCTCTTCGAGAGGGGGCTAAGATGTAACTCATATAAGAGACTTCCAATTAAAAAAATATCCCAAAATTTCTTGTGGTGCAGGCCGAAAAGCCTGCCAATAATACAAGGACGGGCAAGATGCCCATCCCACAAGATTGGATAGCGAACGCGAGAGCGTCCCGGAGGGAACTAGCGCTGCTGCAAGCAGTTCATCTTTTTTGTGGAGTTCTCTAACTGAAAACCGCTGTATCTTTAGAAATCAACTCCACGCTTCAATTCTACGCCTTGATTTGCATAGTGTTTATGACAGTAAACCTCAGAGTGAATACTAGCTAAATCAAAATAAGCGGGTTGGTTTTGACAGCGCCCGGTGATGATCACTTCTGTATCACGAGGTTTGCGTAGCAGGGCTTGAACAATGGGATCAACAGGTAACAATTCTAAATCAACGGTGGGATTGAGTTCATCAAGAATAATTGTTTTATAGACACCAGAGGCGATCGCTATTTTGGCAATTTCCCAACCTCTTTCCGCTTCTATATAGTCTAAATCTTGACGAGAATTCCGCCAAACAATGGCATCCCGTCCACAGCGTTGATGATCTACAATTTCTGGATAGGATTGTTGTAAGGCGGCGATCGCTGCGTCTTCAGTATAACCACTACCGCCTTTGAGCCACTGCATAATTAATACACGAGTAGAACCAGGATGATTGATGCCTCTACCAATTGCTTGTAAAGCTTTACCTAAAGCACTGGTAGATTTACCCTTACCTGCACCTGTATAAATTTCAATGCCTTCAATGAAAAGTTCTGCGGCTGTGGGGTGGTGATGGGGTTTCATTTCCGAATGCAAATCCGCAATATCCAATAATTGTGGCGGTGCTGCGCGTCCAGTCGTAATGATTTCCAGTTCTTGGGGTTTAGATTTTAAAGTCTTTACTACCTCATCCACTGACAGCAAACCCAAATCCAAAACCGGGTTAATTTCATCCAGGACAACAACTGAATACAACCCAGAGGCGATCGCCCCTTTGGCTACATCCCAACCCCTTGCAGCCTCTGTTCGATCAAAAGCTGTAATTTGATCATGACCGAAAAATTCGGCTCTTCCGGTGCGAACCTGATCAATTAAATGGGGAAACCCGCGCTGTAATGCGGCGATCGCTCCATCCTCATCATAATCCCGTTCTGGCCCTTTCAAAAACCGCAACAATAAAACCCGGCTAGAATCACTAGGTGTATTGATTCCCAACCCAATAGAGCGCAAAACCACCCCTAAAGCCGCTTGGGACTTACCTTTCCCAATACCATCATAGACGTGAATTTGACCCGTAAGCCGCTCAGAACGGACTTGCGCTGTGCGAATACCGATACCGTTCCTTGTCATTTTTTGAAAAGCTATAAATTGACACTCCCCGGTCTAAAGACGCGGGGATTCTTAATCGAATAATTGTAAAGACAACTGCTCGAATAATATCCGCTTTTCAGGTATTACCTTAGATGTACGGTTCTTGCCCTGATCCTGTTTGCCATTACTGGCAAAATCATATCTGCTTGCGGTGAGCGAAGCCGAACTGACACGCGTAACTTTCCGAGAGTCCCCCGGTAGCTTTTTATGTCTTTAGTGACGATTTAATTGTATCACGAATATTGAAGGCAATCAATTCGCCCGTGTGCGTTTTCCCCTGCGGTCTGAAGACGCGAAGCTCCCAACGCTACCGTGTTCCTCTTGTGGCAATTCTGTTATCTTAACGAAACTAAGTAGGTGAACAGAAAAATTTAAAGGTATGTGAAGAAAAGTAAAATCACTCAAAACTCTCTTCCTGTTCCCAGTTAAGAGTTCCCTGTTCCCCATTGGTGTCAACTTAACGTAAAACCTCTATGCCGCAAAGAACTCAAGTCATCTCATTCCCAGTCTCTGACTGGGAATGAATTCTAGAAGGCTCTGCCTTCAATAATATTAGAGGCAGAGCCTCATCAACTGCATTCCTAGTCAGAGACTAGGAACGAGATGTGGTAGGGATTTGAGCTTAAGTTGACACCAATGAAGCTCTTGCTTTACCCCTACAAATCTAGGTTTTTCGTGATTTTACAAAAGTCCAGGTTCCAACCGTTTTGAGTATATCCTGATTCTGACGATTTACCTAACTGGCAACTTAACATTAGTAGTTCGTCAGTAGTTCGTCAAATTTATTTTGACGAGTAATGATCGGAAAAAACTTCTGTTCTTCCCTCCCCTACCCCCCCTACCTCCCCTACCTCCCCTACCTCCCCTACCCCCCTACCCCCCCTACCTCCCCTACCTCCCCTACCTCCCCTACCCCCCTACCCGCCTACCCCCCTGCTTGCCTTCACCCGTCATTTTCGGGTTGACAGACCACTAGGGTGGGCGGTTTGTATCTTTGCGTATTCAAGTTTGATAGATGTATTAATAAAATCAATCTAAATATCCTGTCACACTCAGATCATAAATGTCAGAACAATGAGATAATTGCCGATTATCCGTATTCTTTCAGTTATACTCTGTACAACTAAGTCAAAAAAAACGTAATCCCCAGATCCCCGACTTCTTGAAGAAGTCGGGGATCTAACTAACTCCTAAAATTTTCTTGTTGTTACCATTATGTCTGATGAATTATCACTACCCATAATCTTGCCTATTGGGGCGATATTTTTTGAAATATTATTCTTACTAACTGCCATTCCTGTAGAAGCCTATGTTCTTCATAAATGGTTAAAGTTTGATAAAAGAACCAGCATTTTTTATGCCATTGCCTTAAATGTTTTTTCGAGTGTCATTGGCTGGATTGTATTTTTCACAGTCGAACCGATGTTATCTATCCCGATCAAAGCCGAATTGATTAATTATGTATTTTTCAATAAGATTAAAGCTTCTAGCATTAGTACAATGATAATTTTATTATCATTTACTATTTTCATAGCGACTTTCTTAGTTAAATTTTTATTGATGAAGATCCTCATCATTTTTATGGGTGAAGGCGGAAAAAACACCCAGCCAGAAACCATGTCTTCACAACAAAGATCTAGTTATATCAATATAGCTAAGTTGCAGAATACTAATTTAATCACGGCAACATTAATAGCAAATTCACTCAGTTACAGTGCCATAACCTTTATCATATTAATTCGCTCTCGGTAAAATGATCAATATTCATCATTGCATTAATTAGAGGTAATCTCATGAACTTTTTATTGAAGGAAATAGGTGGCATATTTAAATATATTCAGGATTTATTTGCAGGAGTGCAAAAATTTCTGACACCAGCCAAAGCATACTCATGGCAAACATTTATCTATTTGAGTGTTTTTTCTTGGGGAATATCATATTTTGCTGTAGGGTATATTAGGGATATTATTGCCTTTTGTGGTTGGTTATTTTTATTAGCAGGAACAACTTGGTATACTACGGACGATCCTTTAAGAATTCCCGGAACTTTTATGCCAGTTGGGGCAGTAATCACAGGCTTTTTAGTGAGCGTCTTTGCCTTTGGATACCAGGAGAGTGGATTAACATTTAATACTATAGTCATTTGGCCGACAATAGCCGCCCTAGTTACAGCCATACCTAACTTCTTTGAAGGCAACGGTAGAGGATTGCCAAACGCGAAACTTCCTAAATTGCAAGATCGTCAAAAAGTTGTAGTTTTATTAGCTTGGTGTATGCTAATTAGTTGTTGGCTTCAGTTTTACTTTGTGATAGATAAATGGTTAAAAGAATATCCCAGTTTACGAGCAGATAATTTTCAGAAAAGTGCTTTTGTGATTAGATTAGAACCACAATCACGAAAGCCAAAAACTGGTGATTTGATCTTAAATAAACTGCAACCCTTAATTAATCAACAACTTGCCAATAAACCTTGGGGTG
This sequence comes from Anabaena sp. 54, assembly GCF_017355725.1. NCBI lineage: Bacteria > Bacillati > Cyanobacteriota > Cyanophyceae > Nostocales > Nostocaceae > Anabaena > Anabaena sp. 54. The sequence goes on along the minus strand of NZ_JAAVWA010000005.1, from coordinate 134,201 downwards.
AAGTAGAAAAATGGTTACTAGAAGCTAATCAGCAACTAGGCAACTTGGGGAAAAGAACGATTAATAGTAATTTAGGTAAATCTCAAGAAAGACTACTATGGCGAGTTGAACCCCGTGTAGTCAATATCAAGTCTGGATATAGGCTAGATATTTTAACAATTTGGGCTGGACCTAGTGCCAACTCTCAAGGATATTACTGGAAAAAATCTTGTTTGATAGAACCATCTAACTCTGGTAAACAAACAGATAATAAAAATACCGTTGCCCGTCTAACTTGCGATCGCACAAGTAAATTTATCATGGGTTCTCCACCAGCACAACAATAAGGAAGAAGTAATTACTATGAATGTAATTAGAACTGTCGTCATGGCTAAGAATGTATTTCAGGAAGTGATCCGCGATCGCATTCTGTACATCATCGGTTTTTATGCTATCATCCTGGCTATTGCCTTCCGTGCCATTCCCGAATTTGCCGGCACCACCAGTAATAAAATATTTTTGGACTTTGGTTTGGCAACAATGAACGTCATTGGTTTAATTGTCGCTATATTTATCGGCACAGGATTAGTTAACAAAGAAATTGAAAAACGCACTATTTTAGTATTAATTGCCAAACCCATCAGCCGCAGTGAATTTATTGCTAGTAAATATTTAGGGTTATCAGCAGTTATCGGTGTACTCATTACTGCAATGACAATAATTTATTTAGGATTCTTACAAGTTGGTCAAGTATCCTATCCAATTACTAGCATTTTTCTGGCTACACTATTCTTATTTTTGCAATTATGTTTAATTACTGCCGTAGCCATTACTTTGGGCGTTTTTACCAGTTCACTAATAGCTACATCCCTAACATTTGCAGTGTATTTAATGGGGAATGTTACTCAAGATTTAGTGGCATTAGGTAAATTAAGTCAGAATCCTGGTATGGAACGCATTACCCAAAGTTTATATCTAATTTTGCCAGATTTATCTAGATTAGATTTAAAGAATGATGCTGTTTACGGTTTGCAAGCACTACCTGATCCAATCACATTAGTTACCAATGCAGGCTATAGTTTACTTTACAGTTTTATGTTGTTAGCGATCGCCATTATTATTTTCTTAAGACGAGAATTTTAAATAACAAGATCCCCGACTTCTCTAAGAAGTCGGGGATCTGAAAATCTCGACTTTCAAAAATTTTGTTAAAATAATTATTGTCTATGATTCAAAATTCCCCAATAAATACTACTGACAGTCTCATTTATCCCGATATTTATCATCACCAAGTTTCCTCGAATCAGCCTTTGAAACTAGGAATTATGGCTTCTGGCAATGGTAGTAATTTTGAAGTAATTGCCCAAGCTATTGCCGACGGTAAAATTAACGCCCAAATTCAAGTTTTAATTTACAACAATCCTGATGCGAAAGCAGCAGTTAGGGCAGAAAATTGGGGTGTAGAATCTGTATTTTTAAATCATCGGGACTATAAAAATCGTCAAAAATTTGATCATAAAGTTGTCCAAACACTACAGCAGTATGATGTAGAATTTGTGATTATGGCGGGATGGATGCGATTAGTCACACAAGTTTTAATTGACGCTTTTCCTAATCGCATGATTAATATTCATCCCAGTTTATTACCGAGTTTTAAAGGCGTGCAAGCTGTAGAACAGGCTTTAGTCGCTAAAGTCAAAATTACTGGCTGTACTGTACATCTTGTTTCTTTAGAAGTTGACAGTGGCGAAATTTTAATTCAAGCGGCTGTTCCCGTTTTACCAGATGATACATCAGAAACACTACACGCGAGAATTCAAATCCAAGAGCATCGGATTTTACCAATAGCAATTTCTTTGTTAAGTTAAAGGTAATAGGTAATAGAGAAGAGTTTTATTACCACTGACAACTGACAACTGACCACTGACTAATGTTAAAATTCTCAGTGAGAAATTTAGGATATTTTTATGTCAGTTGTAACTAACCCAATCAAATTCGGTACAGATGGTTGGAGGGGTGTGATAGGTGAGGAGTTTACCTTTGAACGTCTGGCATTAGTCGCAACCGTAGCAGCCAAAGTTTTACATAATACTTACTTTTCCCAAGTGGGTAGCCGAACGATTATTATCGGTTATGATCGCCGATTTATGGCGGAAGAGTTTGCCCGTGTGGTTGCCAATGCTGTCACCGCAGTGGGTTTTGATGTCCTGTTTAGCGAAACTTTCGCCCCAACTCCGGCTTTTAGTTGGGCGGCTAAAGAACTCAAGGCTTTAGGGGCATTAGTCGTCACAGCTAGTCATAATCCTGGTGCATATTTAGGATTAAAAGTTAAAAGTGCTTTTGGCGGTTCAGTACCACCAGAAGTTACTCAAGAGATAGAAGCTTTATTATCAGAAAAAGTTGCCCCAGCAGCGATTACAGGTAAGGAAGAAACCTTTGATCCTTGGCCAAGTTATTGTCAAGCATTAGCCGCTAAAGTTGATATTCACAAAATCAAAGAAGCGATCGCAACTGGCAAGTTAACAATATTTGTGGATGTCATGCACGGGGCAGCGGCTGGGGGATTAGCACGATTATTAGGGGAACAAGTTAAGGAAATTAATAGCGACCGTGATCCTCTATTTGAAGGTGGTGCGCCTGAACCTTTACCAAAGTATCTTTCCCGACTATTTACAGTTATGAAAACCCATCGGCAAACCCATAAAACTGGTTTAACTGTGGGTTTGGTATTTGATGGAGATTGCGATCGCATTGCCGCCGTAGATCAAGATGCTAATTTCCTCAGTTCCCAAATCTTAATTCCCATCTTAATTGACCATCTCACCCTCCGGCGGAACTTTCAGGGCGAAATCGTTAAAACTGTCAGCGGTTCGGACTTAATGCCCCGTGTAGCCGCATTACATAACCTTTCTATCCATGAAACAGCAGTAGGTTATAAATACATTGCTGACCGAATGTTAACTACACAGGTATTACTCGGTGGTGAAGAATCCGGTGGCATTGGTTATGGTAGTCATATTCCCGAACGCGATGCTTTATTATCGGCACTTTATGTCTTAGAAGCAGTGGTAGAATCAGGGTTGGATTTAGGTGAATATTATCGCTATTTACAACAACAAACTGGTTTTTCATCCAGCTATGATCGCATTGATTTACCTTTAGCAAATATGGAAGTTAGAGGGCGACTATTAGACCTTTTACAATCCCAACCTTTGACAGAAATTGCGGGTAAAGAAGTCATTGGTTGTCAAACAATTGACGGTTATAAATTCCGACTAGCTGATCAAAGTTGGTTAATGATTAGATTTAGCGGCACTGAACCTGTTTTACGTCTTTATTGTGAAGCCGCAACCCTAGAAGAAGTTCATCAAACTCTCAATTGGGCAAAAAATTGGGCAGAATCAAATTAATTGATAACTAGCCTAAATGAGTTATGAACAACAAGATCCCCGACTTCTTTAAGAAGTCGGGGATCTGACTTTTACGACTTTTACAATATAAAATTTAGCCAAGGAATAAATTCCCTGTCTAACAGCTAAAGTCGGTTGAAGCCGACTTATTTTAAAGATGTTATTTGGGTATTTTATCAGGTTTTGGTGATGAGTAGATAACAATTTTCGGCTCTTGCGTTGTTTTTATGGTAATTGAGGATTGATTATAACAAAACCCTTACGGGGCAAGGGTTATAAACAATTATGACCATATTTTCAATGAAATGCCTACACAATAAGGCTTTCAATGGTTTTGAACCAGGTTTTCCATAAAAAGAACCGAAGAACCCAATTTTCAAGTATCAGTAATTATTGTCTCACCTGAAACTTTAAATATGTTCCTCCCAATCCTTCTACAATGATTCTTGTATTAGTTGTCATCATTTTTTGATAGGTTTCTCCGTTACTTCCTAGTTCACCTAGTCCGTCAATATAAAGTGGTTTTTGAGAAACTCTGACTTTCGCTGCTGTCGCTACAGGTGCGAGTAAATTGGAATTGGTATTTGTATCTGCAAAAATTGTTGGTACTTTAGCTTTTTGAATATCCTTAGCCAAATTTCTGACTTCTGTATCTGTCAATTTTCCCATATTTTTAACATTACCTAAATTGACTGAATAGGGAATATCATAAGCTTTGACATAATAAATCATTGCTGAATTTGTTGTAATTAATTTTCGATTTTTATCGGGAATACTAGCTAGTCTTACTTTAATCCAATTATTGATTTGATTGATTTCTTGGGTGATTATTTTTGTATTTTTATTATAGATTTTCTTATTTTTTGGTACTAGTTTAATTAAACTACTATTAATTATCTCTACCATTTTGATAGTATTATTTGGATTATGCCAAACATGAGGTTCAACAATTTGTTTACCGGTTTTTCCAATTTTGATGAAATTTACACCTATAGTTTTAGCAACGGCAATTTTTGATTTAGGCTTTTTGATCTCTTCAATAATTTTAATTAACCCTGGTTCAAAGTTATAACCATGATATAATACTAAACCAGCATTTTTAATGGCTTGATTATCTTCTGGTACGGGTTTATAATTTATAGGATTTATCCCAGGAGGAATTAAACAAATCAGATTAATTGTATCTCCAGCAACTTGTTTTGTTAAATCGCAAATTACGCTATTAGTTGCTACGACAAAGGGCAAATTATTATTAATATTATTATTGGTGGTATTATATGTTGTACTAATAGTTTTATTTCCACATCCAAATAAACCTACCATTACACCTAGAATGATAGTTTTCAATAAATGTGAAGATAGTTTTTTTTCTAACATAATTGATTGTAATTGATGAATATATTAAAAAGTCCAGAAATAATTATATAAAGTAATAAAGACACAGACTTGCTGTGTCTTGTAAAACATTTATTGTTCTAATTTATTAAATTCCAGCCATAGGTAACTTACCTTGTAATTTCTGTAAATTAGCTTGAACACAACTAGTGCAACTACAACCAGTTTGTTCGATTACAGAGTGTGTGATGCTATTTATTTGCGGTGTAACTATATCAAGATTGGCTTGAGTAGATGTCACCACAATCATTTGCACAGCAGGTGTAGGTTTGAAATTGGCAGCGTGTGCTGGGTTAACTACCAATAGCAGAGATGCGAAAAACATAGGAAAAGCCAGTAAAATCAGTTTGACTATTTTCATAATTCACACATAAACCATAAATGTCATTAGTCAATTATCAGAGGATTTTCCTACCAGTCAATACTTCTCGCACTTCCAGCATGGCTGAATAGGTGGGGAGAATGTGTAAAGTTTCATTTGCTGGTGTATGCTCTAGAGCAGTAGCGATCGCTTGCTGCAAATTTGGCTCTACAATCAGATTGATGTCACTGTCCAGAGATTCCTGACTATAACGTAGACGTAAAGCCATATCATACACGCGATCGCCACTCACAATCAACGTTCCACCCCTTGTTACCAACTTTTCTGTATCCACATCCCAAATCCATGATACATCAGTACCATCTGGGGTTCTGTCATTCAACACCAATAAAGTAGTTTTATCGGTACTTTGAGTGACGACACGAATAGTTTCATTTGTTCCTACAGGGTTTTTTGATAATAGAATCCGCACCCGTTTACCGTCAATTACTAAATCTTCTGCACGACCAAAAGCAGCTTGAAAATTATTAATTCCATCCCTAATATTAACCTCATCAACTCCTAATGCTTGCGCTGCTGTAGCTGCTGCCAAAGTATTATATTTGTTATATAAACCCACGAGAATTTGTGACCATTCCTGACTTAATAAAGCAGGTTTACTTTTAGTAAAACCACAACTAGGACAAGTAAAATCTCCCAAATGGGACAAATAAACCCCTTGATAATCTAAAGCATGACCACATCTAGGACAATAAATAGAATCAACAGCATGAGGAATAGCTTCTAAATAATTCTCAGGCTCATTTAAACCAAAGAATAAAACCTTTTGGGGTAACTGTTGACCCAAATAGGATAAAGTCGGATCATCAGCATTGGGAATAACTACCGTTGTTGTTGGTAAAGTAGCAATCACCTGAGTCCACCGCTTACTAATACTATCCACTTCCCCATATCTATCCAACTGGTCACGGAACAGATTCAAACAGAGAATAATTCGCGGTTGTAATGGTTTTAAAACCTTGGGAACTATATTTTCATCAACCTCCAAAATTGCATAATCTACATTCAGATTTCCCAGCAAACTAGCATTGTCTATTAAAGCCGTCGCTAACCCATTTTCTAAATTTGCACCAGTAGAATTATGGGCAACACAGAAACCATTCCGTTCTAAAATAGTACATAACAGTAATGCCGTAGTAGTTTTACCATTCGTCCCCGCAATGAGAATTACCCCATTTTTAACCTGCTGACTCAATAACTCCAAAATCCGAGGTTCTATCCGTCGCGCAATCGAACCGGGTAAAACACTAGCAGCACCAAGACGCAATGACCGCACCAAAAACGTCACACTTTTAGCCATTGATACCGCAAAACCCAAGCGGAGTCTATCTATAACCTTTATTTTCTTACCCACAGTCATGATTTATAAATAACCTATAATTGCCAAAAGAATTTTAACCCTTAATCCCAATTTTATGTGAAGTTGCACAGAATCATGAAATCCATAAATCCATCCGTCTTTATCTGCGTTTATCTGCGGTCAATTATTCTGGAAATTTTATTCTAGGGAATTTCATCTTAGAGGGTGTTTTAAAAGTATTAGATGAAACCGATAATCTCCAGAAACCTAACCCCCCTTCCCTACGTTAGCGCAGCGTGCCGAAGGCTGGGAATGGTGGTTTCAAAGCCTCTCCCCGCATCGGGGAGAGATTTGGAGAGGGGTTTATTTATACATTAAAAACTTTTCAAACATCCTCTTAACTTGGTATAAGTTTAACTAATTAGAAAAGATAGCATCAAAAGGAGTATAGTCTAACAATACCTTGTCCAAATCGAAAAAAGTCTTGATTTCTAGTAGTTCGTCAAATTTATTTTGACGGGTAATGATCGGAAAAAACTTCTGTTCTTGCCTCCCCTGCCCCCCCTGCCTCTCTTCTCCCCCTGCTTGCCTTCACCCGTCATTTTCGGGTTGACAGACTACTAGTGGTCTGTCAAGCTTAAAATTGTCTGTATCCAATTTTGGGAATCTTTGATTTAGGAACTGATTAAACACAAAAACAAAATTGACAGACCACTAGGTTGGGCTGTTCGCGCAAGCGTGCCGCAAGGCACAGGAGAAGTGTGTGGAGTATGTCACCATCAGTTCAGCACAAACTCACAAAAAATAGTAGCAAAGACAAGGTTTCTGTTAATGAATAGCATAAAGTGGCTTTTTTCACAAACTCAAATAATTACTAATTGGAAACGGTTAGTGTCGAAATGCTTATTGCTGCTTGTTTGCCTATTCATAATTAGTATGCAGCCAGCATTAGCAGGTATTAAAGATGACCGATATGATGGCAATATTTTTGTAATTTATGCTGGTAATGGTTCTCTCGTTCCCTCCAAAGAAACTCTAGCACAGGCATTAGCAGAACATAAACCAGCCATACTGACATTCTACATTGATGATAGTAGCGATTGCAAAAAATATGCGCCGGTTGTTTCCGAGATGCAAGCATTCTATGGTCGCGCCACAGAAATCATTCCTGTCAGCGTTGATACTCTTTTAACTAAGAATACCTATCAACCCACAGAAGCGGGATATTACTATGGAGGAAGTGTTCCTCAAGTTGTAGTTTTTGACCAGTCAGGTAAGGTAATCTTGAACAAAAAAGGTCAAGTACCTTTTGAGGAAATAGACGACAAATTGAGAGAAATATTTGATTTATTACCCCGCACTGAGTCAGTCGAGTTAAAACGACGTTCACCAAGAGAATTCAGCAGTCAGTTAGAAGACCAATAGAAAGCATAAGTCAGGAGTCATACATCATACCTCGTTCCCAGTCTCTGACTGGGAATGCCGTCACAGAGGCTCTGCCTCTATTATTATAGAAGGCAGAGCCTTCTGAATTCATTCCCATACAGAGTATGGGAACGAGAAAATAGAAAGCATAAGTCGCATACCTCGTTCCCAGTCTCTGACTGGGAATGCTGTCACAGAGGCTCTGCCTCTATTATTATGGAAGGCAGAGCCTTCTGAATTCATTCCCATACAGAGTATGGGAACGAGAAAATAGAAAGCATAAGTCGCATACCTCGTTCCCAGTCTCTGACTGGGAATGCTGTCACAGAGGCTCTGCCTCTATTATTATAGAAGGCAGAGCCTTCTGAATTCATTCCCATACAGAGTATGGGAACGAGAAAATAGAAAGCATAAGTCGCATACCTCGTTCCCAGTCTCTGACTGGGAATGCTGTCACAGAGGCTCTGCCTCTATTATTATGGAAGGCAGAGCCTTCTGAATTCATTCCCATACAGAGTATGGGAACGAGAAACGAGAAAGTATGGGAACGAGAAAAGGAGAAATACATTATTTCACCGAGAAAATTGCCGTTTTAAAGCTGTAAAAACTGGACAAGGGGCTGATGTTTGTAAATTCTCCGGTTTATTCCAAGTAAAAGGTGCTTTTTGAGCCGCAGACATCCATAATAGTCTTTTGGCTCTAGTCATGGCAACATAAAGTAAACGATATTCTTCAGCAATTTTCAGGTATTTTGATTCTTCCCAGGCTTGGTTAATATCCGGTATGGGTTTTTTGTGAAGTCCGGCACGAATTTGGGCGCGGGCAACTTCTGATAGAGTAAAATCACCTAAAAATTGTCCTTGGGGGGGAATCCAAAAGCGTCCAGGAATTAAATTTTCATGGAGAAAAGGCAAAAATACATAATCCCAGTCTAGCCCTTTGGCTTTGTGCATGGTGATAATTGTTAATTGTCCGGCTTTGGTATATTGTGCTTCTACATTTTCTGGTTCTACAGATTCAAATCTTTCGGAACTGACAATTTCACTTAAAGTTGAGATCATTGCCCCCATAGAACTATTACCAAAAATTTGCTGATTTACCCGTTCTGCAAGTTTATCCGCAGTGGCCAATTCGGCTTGATCATATTTTAAGGTTAAGGCGAAAAAAGAAATTATTTGATAAAATGGTAGTTCTAAATAAGCCCTGAGTAGACTCCGACAAAGATGAGCCGCTTTTTGGACTATTTCTGTTTGGGGTGTGGCTAAAAGACCTGGATAGAGAAATTCTTCAGGTAAACTAGCTAGAGTGTTAATATCTTGGGTAGGAATTAATTGCCTTTCTACAAGGACTTCTAAGGTAGCTTTGAGATAATCGGGGGAATGGGGGCGATCGCAAAACTGTAATAATGATAGAATTTCTTGAGGAACATGAGAACGGCGTTCCTTTTCTCCCACATCATAAAGTTTAATTTTATGTTCTTTACATATTGGTTCTAAAGCCGCAGCTAACCATCGTCCTTGACGATTTTCTCTGACTAATATCGCTGCACAAGCTTGGGGATTTTCGCTAAATAACTCAATTACTCTTTGGGAAAGTAATTCAACTGTATGATGAATATCTCTAGGGGTATGAAGTTCTAACCCTTTTCCTACAGGTTGAGGATTGCCATTTTCTTGATTAACTGGTTGAATTTTCTGATTTCTAAATGGTGCTTGTCTATGTTGAATTTTGGCAAAATCTTGATTATTGACCCATTCTAAAGCAAAGTTAGCTGCATCAATAATTATTTGCGTACTGCGCCCAGCTTGATCCATTTCCGCTAGTCTATCTTGAATTTGACAATCTTCGCAAAATTCCCGAAAATAAATCGGGTCAGCAGGTGTAAATGTAGAATTAATGGCTTGATTAGGATCACCAACTCTGATTAAATTCAAAGCTGATTTATCTAATTTATCTGCATATTCTTGACTAGCGAGTATTTCTAATAAATCTGTTTGTAAAGGACTAGAATCTTGAGCTTCGTCTTCAAAAACAGCAAAAACTTTATTTTGTTCAATGCGGCAGGTGCTAGGATTTCGCAAAACTTTTAAAGCCCCTAATATCATATCATCGTAATCAATAAAGTCTTGTAACTGCATGATTTTTTGATATTGTTCATATAATCCAGCGGCTATTCTTAAAATGTCATATTTATTATGAGTTTGTTCACTCCACTTTAATAAATCTGCTGGTGATATTCCCGAACTTTTGGCTTCATGAATCACCGTATAAGCTAAATCTGGTAAAATTTCCGTTCGCAGCACCGATTGACGACGGAGTTTTTCGGTTTCTTCTCCATCAAATTGCTGTCCTGCAAGTAAACGTAGATAAATTTCTGGATAATTAGCAATCCATTGTTCTACTGCTGTGCGAATGAATTTATGACTTTGATTGGGTGTAATTAAAGTCGCATTTTCTAACTGTAACCCCGACAAATTTGGATGACGACTAGCGATAATTAACGCTAAACCATGCAAAGTATAAACGGCAAATCCTGTTTGTGGTAAAGATAATTTCTTTAAGTTTTCCCGAATTTTAAGTTTAATATTAGCAGTAGCAGAACGGGTAAAAGTAACAACAATTAACTGTTTATAATTCTGATTGCCAGTATTTAAATAATCCTCATATTGACGAGCAATAGCGATCGCTGCGGCTGCCGCCATTCCCGTTGATTTTCCCGCTCCAGGCACAGCAGACACAGCCAATGGTCCCCATCTCCAATCCGCCATTTGCGTTTGTCCTGGGCGCAGTTGGGCGCGAATGACAGCGATATTCTCTTTTAATTTAGTCAGTGGTGATTGGTCATTAGTCATTAGTTTTTATACAAGCTGTGTAATTTGATTTAAGTTAATATCCTCAATGAGAGGAATATCTACAGGGGTAGGTTTATTACATCGTACGATGCCTGCGGAGCGCTGGGCGATCGCTTTACCCTCTAATTTTGCTAAACTAGAATAAACCTCACACCAGCAGGAGGACATAATGACTTTTACAACTGATATCCAGGAAGATCAAGACTTACGCCCTTATCCAGAAACCTCTCTTCCAGATCATACCCAACTACCAGAGTCGGACGGCACGTTTGTGAAAAATTGGCAAGAACATCCCCAAAGTATTCTCCTGACAGACTCTATTCAGCCTGTGTTGCAAAAACTTTATCCTGATAGTCAATATTTTATTGCACAGGATTTAGGTATTTATTGGCGTATTACTGAACCACCTGAGAAAGGTGCAGAAGCACCAGACTGGTTCTATGTTCCCAATGTACCACCTACCTTAAATGGTAAAACCCGACGTTCCTATGTCCTTTGGCAAGAATATATTTCGCCATTAATTGTGTTAGAATTTGTTTCGGGGAATGGTGCAGAAGAGCGAGATAAAACTCATTGGAAAGGTAAATTTTGGATTTATGAACAGGTGATTAAACCGGCTTTTTATGGCATTTATGAAGTTAATAAAGCCAGTATAGAAGTTTATGAATTAATTGGTGGAAAATATCAGTTATTAGCAGCAAATGAACGAGGACATTATTCAATTACAGCTATGGGTGTGGAGTTGGGTTTATGGCAAGGTGAATATCAGAATGCAGAATTACCTTGGCTGCGGTGGTGGGATTTGCAAGGCAATTTGTTATTGACTGGTAATGAAAGAGCCGAACAGGAAACACAAAGAGCAAATCGTTTGACTGCACAATTACGGGCTTTGGGGATTGAACCGGAAGCGTAATATTAAATTAAATGTAATGGTGACGGTTTTGGATTTAATGGAAGTAAAAAGAAATAGCCCGACTGAGAATGAATTCCCAGTCTAATAGCAAAAGTCATCTAAAGATGACTAAATTTGATATTAGGCGTTAAAACTAATTCTCTCATTAATCTTATGTTAAACTTGCCTGTAATTCAACAATAATACTCTCCATAGATTGAGGTTTTAATTCTCCTCTGTGAAAGGCTGAAATCGCTTTTTTTGCATCTTCAGCAATTTCTTCACGACGAGATTCAATCATTTGGTTTTTAATAATTTCTAATAATATTTATCTTTGTTCAAGAGGAAGTTGATTAACAGTTAAAATTGCCTGTTCTAATGTCACCATAATCTAGGTTCTCTTGATTTAATTGACTTTATTTAAATAGATTATAACTTATGGAGTAATTCAAACGCAGATAAACGCAGATAAACGCAGATGGTTTTTGGGCTATTTAACGAAGCTAGGGTCATTTATCTAACTCTACTAAAGAATACGGGTCCTATTTACTTATTATATAGATCATACAAATTATCAGAACTAATTAAAAAGCCTGTATAATATCGATCCTAAACCTAAGCCTAAACTGGAAGTAGCAGTCAAAATTAGGAAGGAATGAAACTTGCTAAAAGATTTTTCTAATTCATGCCCAGCCACAGCACCAGTCCCAGCACCAGCAACAGCAACAACCCAAAATAGAGCGTAAGATTTGCTCGAAAAATAGCCCATCAATACATAAAGCACCAATGAATTAATCAACCAATTCCATGAGATAATTCTAATACGGTTATTTCTATTGTGAGTAGTTTTTATATCTAGTTTGGATATAGGATGAATAACTTCTTTTCTATGAGATGCCTTAACTGAATATGCGGAGAAACTGGGATCATATCTTAACATTTCCAACCATACCTGCATTGACTGAGGGCGATCTTTTGCCTCCAACGCCATACCCTTGAGAATTGCCCTATTTAATCCGTTACTGATACTAAAAATAATCTCCTGCGGTGGAATTAGTGGCTCATTATCAAGTTTACGAGCTAAAGAATTTGTGGGATGTTGACCAGTTACCCCATAATAAAGACTAGCAGCCAGACAGTAAATATCTACCCTTGGATCTCTACTTCCTTTATATCTTTGTTCATAAGGGGCAAATCTCTCATGGGCTGATTTATCTGTAGAACTTTGAGTTGCAGGAATTATTTGTTTAGCAATGCCAAAATCAATTAAAACTGCTTTACCATTAGTCCGCAGCATAATGTTTCCAGGGTGGGCATCTCGGTGTACTAATCCTGCTTGATGCACTACTATTAGAGCTTCCCCTATTTGGCGAATACAAGTTACAATCTCTGCTTCTGGTAACGCTCCCCTACGCTTAACAGCCTGAAACAAATTTTCCCCCGGTACAAATTCCATGACTAAACAATAGGTGTTACCTTCCTGAAATAGTTCAATTACCGCAACAATATGAGGGTTAGCATTTTGAGATAAACGTTCTAGTGTCTGCCCTTCTGCAATAAATCTTTCTATATACTTGTCATACTCTGGATCATGGTTCAGATATTCATTAGGTGTTTTGATGACAACTGGCTGATTGAGGTTCACCTGCAATGCCTTGTAAGTAATTCCAAATCCCCCTTGTCCGAGAATCTGCTCAATGACATATTTACCACCCTGCAATTCCTGTCCTATTCCCCAGGTCATGAATACCTCTGATTTTAAATATTTATTTTCATACCACTACTTTAGAAAAAATTAACCAGCAATTCTCATTTTTGACTGAAACCCATCTCAGTTGACAAAACTTGAACAAAAGAATAAACTTTTTAGAGAAAGCTATTAAGAAATATTTTTAATAGGTCGTGCAAGATTTCCAAAATGAGAATTGCTGAAGACTAACTAATTGTAAGGTTTTTTAGTAGGCATGGGATTGGGAGCGTGTAACGGTGGATTATCAGGCTGTACTTTAAAAATAGGAATCCAACCAGCCATACCTGAGAGTAATGTTCCAAAAGCAGCAATTGCACTTATAACCAATGTCCACAATGGGAGGTTCTTATCCCAGTTCCAAATATGCCAATTCCAAAAAAACTTAAAATCGAATTTGCTTGGTTTTTCAATTTGCTTCAGCCACTCTATCACTGATTTAGGACGCTTTTCGGGCTTGATTTCCATACCCATTAATATTGCTTTATTGACATGATCGGTAATTTTTGGATTTATCTGTTGTGGCTGTACTAAATGAACATTATCTATTATGCGTTCTTTAACATCTACAGGTTTTTTTCCAGTCAAAAGCACATAGAGAGTTGCAGCCAGAGAATAAATATCACTTGTTCCAGTTAAGTCACTATTTCTAGTGTGAAGTTCAGGAGATCTAAATCCCCTGGTTTTTTCATTAGGTGGACCCGCCATTGAATTATAATCAGACTCACCATGAACAAAATCAAAATCAACTAATACCGCTTCAGGTATTCCCTCACGTACACGTAAAATAATATTTTCTGGTCGTACATCCCCATGAATCAAATTGTTTTCATGTACAACTGTCAAAGCTTCCCCAATTTGCTGGATGTAATCTAATGCGTCTTTTTCAGGCAGTGGTAGTGGAAGGTCGTCTAAAATTACCCCGGCTACATACTCCATTACCAAACACCAATGTTCTGCTTCTTTAAAAAATTCGGCAAATTGGACAATATATTGATGTTTACAAAAAGTAAGTATTACCGCTTCTCGACAAAATCTCGTTTCTAGGCTGTCGCGGTCTAATGGGTCCATAGATATTAGTGAACTAACATCTAAGGTTTTAATGATTTGGCGATCGCCATTTTTATTTTTAACCAAATAAGTAATCCCGAAGCGTCCTCTTCTTAATTCTTTCTCAATAGTGTATTTTCCACCTTGCAACTGATCACCTGCTACCCAAGCCATTTTTGCAACTCCCCAAATACTTGGATTAATTTTCGCATAAAAAGCTCGTTTAGTCTCTATCTAGCTTCAGTTTTTACCCAAAATCACGAAACTCCTTCCCATGCCATATTCTTAATATAGGAATCACATCTTCAATGCGTAATTCATCAACTTTCAACAGAAAATAATCCCTTGGTCTTCTATGAAACCTGCTTATATAATAAAAATATCTTAACTACTTGGTTGTACGGGTAGGGGTTTAGCACTGCTAAACCCTTACACATCTACGCAAAACTGTTAAATTAATTTCTTCTTTCTGACTCGGTGACTTCTAGAGACTTCCAAATAAAAAAATGTCCCAAAACTGATGCAAAAATTCTCTCTCTGTGTACTCTGTGCCTCTGTGGTTCGTTTCTTGGGATAATTTATTTCTTGGAAGTCTCCTATTGCATTACTCGTCAATTTGCCAAGCATCTTTGGTATATTCTTCATCCAATACTTTCTTAGGACGAACCAAAACAATCATTTTTCCTAACAAGGGAATTGCTGGTGCAGTTTCAAACCATTGAAAGTCAATACTATCGCCGTTTTCAAACACAAAGTAATTGGAAATATCCCATTCTCTTTGAGCGCGATCTATAACGATCATAATTGGTTCAACTTTGTTTTGATGGGGGTTGGGGAAAATATCGCTTTTACCAATGACAACTACAGGATCTTCGGCATTTAGTAGCACTTTCCAACCTGGTAAAGATACCCAAGCTTGTTCTCCGGCAAATTTAACAATGCGAAATGGTTGAATTTCGGTAATAAATGGTACGGCTTTTAATTCCTGTGGAGTTAGTGGCAATTCACCTACTACTGGTAAAATCCGGGGTAAGTCTTCATCAATTTCTAGCCGATAAAATGGCAAAATAGGCGGTGCTACTTTAGCCGTAACGCTAAAATCCATTAACAGTTGTTCTAGTTGTTTTCTGGCTGTTTCGGAGTGAGCAAAGCGTAATCCCTTGGCAATTAAGCGCGATCGCTCGGATAAGTCAGATTTTTGTTTAGCATATTTCCAGGATTGATAGGCGATCGCATCTCCTGGATGTTTACTAAAACCTTCGGGTAAAGTAGGAAACCAAGAATAGTCTTTCACTGCTTTGGCTATATCCCTGACTACATCGGCATCAAGTTTGTATTGATATGTCAAATCCGCAGTCGTGGCTCGGTCTTCTTGGGTTAATCCACGCAATTCATATAAGACATCACTACTCTTGGTGCTATAATATGCCAATGTTGCCGATGATGAGCCACATTTTTCCATAGAATTATAAACCTGAGAGCCAACAATTACCTGATTTTGTTGAATTGGTTCAAATCCAGTGGCTTCAAAGATGTCTTGGGGATTGTAACCATTTTTTTGCAGGTAGGCGATCGCCTGTCCCCATTCCACCCAAGTCCCCTGTTTTTGTCTCAGCTTAACTAATAATTCTGTGGCTGTTTCTTGGTCAGGATTTGGCAAATTGGGCTGTATTTCGGTCATAATTAAAGGATGCGTCTTAAAAAGTTAATACTGTGTGATGAGCGTGAAGAAATATAAATCTGGAAAACTATCTTCTTCTCTTATGTGTATTTTGACTTATTACTCATGAAAATAGTCAGAAAAAATAAGTGAGATATATAGTTGTAGAATTAGTGTATCAAAGAAATTTGCATCTCACTTGAGTTTTCAGCGCTATTCTTAACATCATACAGATAGAAAATATAACAAAATAGCAGCTAACACGGATATATTTATGGATAAACCCAATTTTGAATCTAACCCCTGAAAGTGCCAAAAAACTTAATGTTCCCTATTCCCTCAACAAATGAGTAACGAAGTCCGCGCTATATTTAATCGTATTGCTCCTGTTTATGACCAACTTAACGATCAGTTAAGCTTGGGACAACACCGCATTTGGAAAGAAATGACAGTCAAATGGAGCGCAGCTAAACCAGGTGATACTGGCTTAGATCTGTGTTGTGGTAGTGGGGATTTAACTTTTCGGTTAGCACGTCATGTAGGGAAAATAGGCAAAGTTTATGGAGTAGATTTTTCTGCTAACTTACTAAATACTGCTCAAGAACGCTGCAAAAATTACTATCCCCAACCTCCTATTAATTGGATAGAAGCAGATGTATTAAATTTACCTTTTGATGATAATTATTTTGACACAGCCACGATGGGGTATGGATTAAGAAATGTTAAAGATATTCCCGGTAGTCTCAAAGAAATACACCGTGTTCTCAAACCAGGTGCGAAAGCCGCAATTTTAGACTTTCATCGTCCCGACAATCAACAGTACCGCGCTGTGCAACAGTGGTACTTGGATAATCTGGTAGTTCCCATAGCTACTAATCTAGGCTTAAAAGACGAATATGCTTATATTAGCCCTAGTTTAGACCGATTTCCCACTGGGAAGGAGCAAATAGAGTTAGCTATTGAAGCCGGTTTTATGAATGCCACACATTACCCCATTGCTAACGGTATGATGGGAGTATTAGTAGTAAGAAATTAAAAATTAAGGTTCTACCGCTCCCCTTATGGAGAAGAATATTAATTTAATTTTTGTAGGTTGGGTTAAACGAAGTGAACCCCAACATTGGCGGTAAGATAGTAAGAGTTGTTGGGTTTCCTTGCGTCAACCCAACCTTGTATCTTAGAGGTATGTTAGAAGAAGTGGTAGACCGTCCCAACCTGGGTCAGAAAAGACCGCTTTGTAGCAAGGATCACCACAACAATCTCCATGACAGAACTCGAACAGTCGCCTGGGGTAAAAACTATGAACAAAGACATAGATAATATAGCCCGTATCGTGCAAGGATGAGTGAAATCAAGGGGATGAATAAAAACAAAACAAATTAAAAAGAAGTAATTGAAATTGGAGAGTTAAAAATGGATTATATCTCCCAATGGGTAGGCATTGACGTAAGTAAAGCAACACTTGATGTTTATATCCGTCCAATGGGTAAAGCATTTCAATTTGCTAATACTGAAACAGAAATAGCTAATCTAGTTAAGCAACTTCAATCTAACGATTTAAACCTAATCGTACTGGAAGCAACAGGAGGACTAGAAACAGAATTAATCATTCAATTGCAAGCGGCTCTTTTACCAGTAGCATTAATCAATCCTCGTCAGGGAAGAGACTTTGCTAAAGCTACAGGTAAGTTAGCCAAAACCGATGCCATTGATGCACAGATTTTGGCGCATTTCGGTGAAGCAATGAAACCGGAGGTGTTAGCATTTTGATTGTGAAATGTCACGTCAATTAGGCGAATTAATTAGTCGCCGAAGACAATTAGTAGAAATGTCTACAGCGGAAAAGAATCGCCGTGACCGCGCTCGTGGTAAAGCTTTGACAGATATTGAATCCCATATTGATTATCTTGAGCAACATCTTCAACAACTCAATCAAGAAATTGAGACGTTGACCCAAAATAATCAACAATGGATTGATAAAGTCAATCTACTCAAAACTACTCCTGGCATTGGTCAAGTAATTTCTACCACTTTAGTTTCTGACTTACCAGAATTAGGTCAATTAACTGCCAAACAAATCTCTCGCTTAGTTGGTGTTGCACCAATTAATCATGATAGTGGTCAGCACAAAGGTAAGCGCATGATTAATGGTGGTCGCGCCCATGTTCGTGCCATTCTTTATATGGGTGCTGTTGTTGCCATGCGTCATAATCCTGTTATCAAAACTTTTTATGAGCGCTTGGTTGAACGTGGTAAACCCAAAAAATTGGCCATTACTGCTTGCGTTCATAAAATGTTAGTTATTTTAAATGCGATGATTCGAGATCATCTTCCTTGGTCTATTTCTCAAGACTCACAACCAATTTCTGCATAAAGTTCTACTGTCGTTTTTATACCTCCAATCTAGTTTGGTAATTTATGGCAATCTATAATTTACCTGTTTTGTTCTGTTCTGTTTTTCTCCTCTATTTTCTGACTTTTTTCCTAGACTTTAAATTTTTCCTTAACGATCGCTTGACAATCAAGACAGTCGCTACAATAAATGTTGTTTTACGTAAAGGGAGCGGTAGAGCCAAAATTAATAATTCAATAAAACTTCCACCCTTACCCATTACCCATTACCCATTACCTAATCCAAAAGCCTGTGGATTTGTCTAGAATTCTATTATATATCTCTCCCCCCATTCTGGGTGGATTAATTGGCTATTATACCAACGACATAGCCATAAAAATGTTATTTCGTCCCTATAAAGCCGTTTATATTTTTGGACGAAAAGTACCGTTTACTCCTGGTTTAATTCCTAGTAATCAGGAACGGTTAGGACAGAATATTGCGAATGCGATTATGAAATCGCTACTGACTCCAGAAGAAATGCAAAATCTGGCGCGGAAACTCCTACAACCTGAACGATTACAAGGTGGAATTCTCTGGTTATTACGTCTGGTAGTTGATCAAGTTAAAGGTGATAAAAACCCTCGTAGCACTAAAATTTTAGCTGGTATTTTACGGGATTTATTAGGTGAATCTTTACCGCGTCTCTTGAAGGTTCTGGCGAGAAAAGAAACATTTTTAGAAACCCAAGTTAACCAAATATTTGACAAAGTATTACTAGAATTTCAACTCAGTGATGAACAATCTATCCGGTTAGCTGATTGGTTACTAGAGGTGGTTTTACCTTCAGATAGATTACGACAAGTTATTATTGATTTTTTAACAGATCGGACAATTCAAACTATTGATGAAAGCTTTCGAGAAAAAACCAGTGGTACTTATTGGGTAGTGGCAAATTTGTTTGGGTTGAAAAATACTTTAACTCGATTACGGACATTTTGCTTAGATGAGAAAGAAGCAACTAACAAGCGATTGCAAGAATTAATCAAAGATTTAAAAATGCGCGATCGCATTAAAGAATTATTACAAAATTTATCTTTGCAAAATCTCCCAGTTGGTACAGTGCGTCAACTGCGGAAAACTATTAGAGATAATGTCCGTCAATATCTACAAAATAGTGGTAGTAATTTACTGAAAGAATTAACAGAATCGGCTGACTGGGAAAGGATTTCTATTGTATTACTAAATCGCTTAAGTAGTTCAAGCGTTGTTAACACCTCCTTAGAAGTTGTTGCACGGGATTTAGCATTAATTTTAGAAAAGTATCTGGAAAAAGATTTAGAAGTTATTGTATCTCAAGCAATTCCTATTTTATCTATAGATCAGGTAATTGTAGAACGAGTCAAAGGTACATCACCTGCTGAGTTAGAAGATGCAATTGAGGGAATTGTCAGAAATGAATTACAAGCAATTGTCACTTTGGGTGGTGTTTTAGGTTTTGTTGTTGGTTTGTTACAAGTAGGATTTTTATTTTTGAGTCAATCTATGTAATGGGTAATTGGTAATTGGTAATTGGTAGTTTCTACTAACAACTGACAAATCAAGATTGTTGTTTACCCTTAGAAGCACATTTTTTTCTCCAGCATTGTTCTAAAAGTTGAATTCGCCAAAGCATAGCAAAACGTTGGGGATTCCAGATTACTTGAATATGATAGCTAAATAATGGCTGGTTTAAATATTGCCACAGAGGAAAGTTAATTTTTGTATGTTTGGGATTCATGGGGGGAAAAATATACTATATAATCAACCACTTCAGAAGTATCTGGCAATCTAGTTAATAAATTTCGATTACTAATACTAATACCTTCATAATTTGAGATTAAACTAGTATTTCACAATTGTCTTTGTGGAAATTACGGAAGTTAAAAAATTTAACTTTTGTAAGAGTTAAAAAATATCAGTCTAATTTTATTATCCACCTGGCGACTAGAAGTCGCGGCTACACAGACAAAACCCACCTTCGTGGGTTGAATACGTTATAGTTGTTTATCGCAAAACCCGTAGGGGCGCAGGGCGTGCGCCCTCCATTGTATTTTACAGCGGTTTCCAGTCGAATGTAATAGAATGGATTTTTGATTAGGTGGACTTTGCTTGTGTAGTAGCGACTTCTAGTCGCCGAAAACTTTTAAAACATCAATAGTATGAACCTGTTTTCCGGTGGTTAATAGCAGTCATGGCATCCGGCTTGAGTAATTTACCGTTGTCAACAGTTGCATAAATTACCCAATGATCACCGCATTCTAGGCGCTGTTGTACCAAACATTCTAGATATGCACAGGCTTCTGTTAAAATGGTACAACCATTATCGGCTTCCGCTGTGGGGAAGTTAGCAAATCTGTCTTCTCCAGGTTTAAAACTTTTGCGGAAATGTTTCATGTATTCCAGATGAACACCTTCAGGAAGGATATTCAAGACAAATTTACCACCAGGATATAATAGTGATTCGACTGCTCGCTCTTTGGCGATCGCTACAGTAATTCCCGGTGGATTAAAAGTAGCCTGAGATACCCAAGCACCCATCATCCCTGTCGAAAATTCTCCCTGCTTGGCGGCAATGACACAGACAGAACCAATAATCCGGCCGACGGCTTGTTCTGTGGGGGTTGCAGATTGTTGAGGAACACGCACTTTCTTAGCTTTTCGCAAACTTTGAGCAAAGTCTGTACCGACTTCTTCGCAATATTTGAGAGTGACTTCATCTGGTTTAAATTTGACTTTCAAGGTATCAAAACCGAAACGATAGCCAGCGTCTCGGAGTTTGCATTCTACCAAGTCTAAAGCTTCACCACTCCAACCGTAAGAACCAAATACCCCCGCCGGTTTGGTATTATCACCGCTAGAGAGAACAATTCCTAATGCGGTATGAATGGGAGTAGGTGCGTGTCCACCAATGGTAGGAGTACCAATGATAAAACCATCTGCTTGTTCGAAGCTGGTACGGATTTCGTCAGCGGTCGCAAATTCACAGTTGACAGATTTAACTGCAACGCCACCTTTGGTTAATCCTAACGCCATTGCTTGTGCTAAGGTGGCAGTGTTGCCATAAGCGGAAGCGTAGAGAAGTGCTACGGATATTTCTCGATCTTTTTGAGCGCGACTCCACTCACCGTAGGATTTGGTTAGTTCAATTAAACTGGTGCGTACCAAGGGTCCATGACCGACAGCATACATTCTCACCTGTAAATCGGAGATTTTCTCCAAAGCTGATTCCACATGAGTTGCATGAGGAGCCATGAGGCAATTAAAGTAATAACGTTGGTCTTCTTTGAAAGTTTCCCAATGATCATCAAATACTTCTTCACCACAGATGTGAGCGCCAAATAGCTTATCTGTAAAAAGAATTTGGGTTTGTTGGTCGTAAGTACAAAGTGCTTCAGGCCAGCGGGGACTAGGAGTAGGTAAGAATTTCAAGACATGACCTTTACCTAAATCTAGGGTTTCTTTCCCCCGCATGACGAGAACTTTGATATCTTGGTCGGTGAAAGCAGCACGTAAATTATTAGCAGCGGGAAGGGAACAAACAAAGGTAATTTGTGGTGCGATCGCTAAAATTGCTTTTAAAGTAGGAATACGATTGGGGTTAAAATGTCCCAAAATTACATAATCCAACTTTTGCACATTAATAGTTTTCTGTAATGCTTCCAGATAAATTTCTGTAAATCCTTCGGCGGGAGCGTCTGTTAATGCAGTCTTATCGGCTTCTATTAAATAGCTATTAGAAGTAGTTCCCCGTTCTAGAGCATATTCAATTTCAAACCGCAACCGGGACTTACTACGCGATCGCATTACTTTTGTGTTGGTAGCAATTGGTAGTATTTGTACGTCCCTTGGTCTAGAATCGCTCATGGATACTTGTTGGGTCGAAAAAACTTGAGAAACCCAATTTTTAGCTGATTCAACAGCGTTAGAAAATGAATCTGGAAGTGTCATAGTTATTATGAAAGATGGGTAAATAAATATCTGTGTATTGGAAAATAGGAGGTAGGGGCGCAGGCCCTGCGCCCAGTCAGGAGTCAGGAAAAAGAAGGAAGATAGGAAAATAGGAAAGAAGAAGGAAATTTTACTCTTACTTCCACTGACTAATGACTAATTAATAGTAATTTCCTACTTTGCGATGACGAACTGCGGTAATTCCATCGGGTTTAGAAACTTTGCCATCTTCAACTGTGCAGTATAAAATCCAGTGATCACTACATTTCATGTTGCTGATTACTTCACATTCCATGTATGCGAGTGCGTCGGTAAGAATGGGTGAACCGTTTTTAGCAGTTTGGATTTTTATGTCTGCAAATCTATCAGCACCGGGATTTAAACGTTTGAGAAAATGCTTTTTCAGGTCTTGATAGTTGCCTTCTTCTAGAACATTGAGAACAAAGCGATCGCCTACTTGCATTAAGTCATCTAAAGCGCGATCTTTAGCTACAGCAATGGTAAAACCTAAAGGCTGTAAACTGGCTTGTGTCACCCAAGAAGCGATCATTGCACCGCTAATATCGCCTTTTTTGGCAGTGACAATATACAAACCATTGCTAATTCTTCCCAACGCTTTTTCCATGTTCACGTCGAGAGATTTGATTTGTTTAATATTGCGTTCCCGCACTAACAATTGTCCCAAAGCATTGCCGGCTTCTGTAAATTGTTTATAGGTGGAATCTGTGGGGGTTTCTTTAATACGAATGGCTGGAAAAGCTTCCTTAATACCTAAATCAATAAATTTGCGTCTGAGAGTATCAATCGGTTCATCATCGCCACCATAGGACTCAAATAAACCCACAACTTGCTTATTTTTAGCAACGGCTAATAAAGAACTAATTGCGGCTTGTGCTTTAATTGCACTAGTAGAAGGCATCCCTACAATTAAACCAGATGCTCTGCCGGCTAATTCTTGAATTTCTTGGCTTTCTGCGGTGTTGAGATCCAATACTTCCACACCAACACCAGCTTTTTGCAAACCATCACCAATTGAGTGTGCCAAGTGATCGCTATGTCCATAACCAGAAACATAAAACAACCCTACAGTAGTTTCTGTTTTTGCTTGTTTTTGACTCCAATTGTGATAACATTCTCTGAGAATATCGAGGTTATGATGTAGTAATGGTCCGTGTCCATTGGCAATAATTTTGATTTCCCCAAGTTCACCCATTCTCTTCATTGCATTTAGCAAAGAACGAGCATTTGGACCCATTAAACAATCATAATAAAAGCGAAAATCAGCTTCAATTGCTTCTAAATCTTCGTCGAAAGTGCGATCATCACAGTAGTGCATTCCAAAGGCATCACAAGTGTAGAGAACTTGGGTTTTGCGATCAAAGCTAAAAATAGTATCTGGCCAGTGTAAATTTGGCGCACTGACAAATTCCATTTCGTGATCTTTACCAATTTTTACGCGATCGCCACTTTTAACAATTCGCTTAGAAAAAGGTTCATGTACCAAACCTTCTAAAAATTGCAAAGCCACTTTAGAAGCTAAAACAGTGGCTCTAGGTGCTAACTGTAAAATATCTTCTACTAAGCCACTATGATCAGGTTCAGTATGGCTAACAATTATATAATCAATCGTTTTAGGATTAACTAAACCTTTAAGAGTCTCTAAATAAAGTTCACGAAACTTCTGGTGAGAAGTATCAATTAAAACTGTTTGTTCACCTCTAATTAAATATGAATTATAGGTTGTACCATTTTGTAAACCAAATTCAATATCAAAACGATCCCGATCCCAGTCTAGAGAACGAATCGCAGTGGTATTAGGGGCAATTTCTACAGTTTGTATAGTTAATCGGTTCTGAACGTTCTCTGATATCATTACCATGATTTCACAATAGAAAATAAACAATCATTTCTTCTGCCCCCATTCTCGCTATTATTCTTATTTAAAGCTGTAATGAAAAATATATTTCGGAAAATTAAAGTTGTAGGCACAGATACAGTTTTTACTTTAATTTAGATTAAATTGGACTATGAAATCACAAAATACAGCAGTAATCAATACCCTATTTGTCGTAAGTATTATTTATACTTATGTCCTATTGGTAGAGTATCAATACTGTTCGGTTAAGACTAAAAAACAAAAATACGTAGGTTGGGTTGTTCGCGTTAGCGTTGCGGAGCAATCGGAACGAAACCCAACATTTTCAATGATTTGTTGGTTTTATACAATATGTTGTTTACGTGTAAATTTTCGTTAACCGAACAGTATTGGGTAGAGTATCCTGGCTGTAACCGTACTAATCATAAAACTAAGTTTACTTTTAAATCTTCATAATTTATGTTTAAACTTTACGATTACTTGATATTTATTTTGTAGCTTTATTTTAAAATAAGAGATAGACATTATTTATGTCACTAAAAAGGTATTTTGTACGAAGAGTACATAAGTGAAATTTATTGACATACTATGATTACAACAATGGTATATTTAAAAATTGGCTCAAAGGAAGCCGTTACAGTAATCAGGGAAGTATTTATTAATTCCAAATATAAAAAAGTATTTTCTCTGATTTTTGAACAAGTACATATAGCGGATTACCAAATTTGGTTACAAATCAATCAGCATCTTTTGTATAGCCATCTACAACATTTAAATAACCTCTATTTAAGAGGCATTTTGAGAACCTTATAGCTTAGGTGAAAAATCTCTAAAACCTCTTTTTTTATTGTCATTTACTTCCTTATTCATTCATATTTCGTGACTTTTGTGTAAGTCCTAAACTTGTTGTGGGTTTTGCAAATACTTGAAAAACTTTATATTGTATTTCTTCTTGATAATTAATTTGCAATCCCAAAATGCAAATAGAGAAGAAATGTCCGTAGAAAAATAGCATAGGAGATTAGTTGAATGACTAAAATTATCGAAGAATCCACTAAAAAGAGACTTCATCTTCCTTATTTAGACGGATTGAGGGGATTAGCGTCTTTATATATTGTCCTCGTACATATTGAACCATCAATTGAAGGACAATTGCCTATAATGTGGTCATTATTTGGAGAAACCATGAAATATGGTGCATTTAGTGTTGTCATTTTCATTGTTCTTTCTGGTTATGTTTTGATGCTGCCAGTAGCGCGTTCTGAAAATGGTCAGTTATCAGGAAGTTTCATAAATTATATTAAGAAGCGATCGCGGCGAATTTTACCACCCTACTATATAATACTGTTTATCTGTTTACTATTAACAGCAATTATCTTGGGTTTAGAAAAATTTACGGATTTTCAATGGAATACAGAAGCAGGACTAGGAGCATTTTCTCCCAGATTTTCTTTGATGGATGTCTTGCTTAAACTACTCATAGTTCATAATCTTGACAGCAACTCATATCTAACTATTAACCCACCCATGTGGACTGTCGCCACAGAATGGCAAATATACTTTTTATTTCCGTTATTATTGTTACCTATATGGCGAAGGTTGGGATTATTTGGGATTGTCATTATTACCTTTTTAATTGGTTTAACTCCTCTATATTTGTTGAATGGATTATTTGAATCAGCCAATCCTTGGTTTTTATGTATATTCTGTTTAGGAATGGCAGCAGCAGATATTGGATTTTCCCAAAAACCCAAGTTAGTAGCTATCAGAAATTCTTTACCTTGGGGTTGGTTGGCTATTATCTTTAGCTGTCTTGCTGTCATCACTGAATGGCGACGGCTAGGACTGCATATATGGATTAATCAAACTTTCGCCGGTCTAGCATTTGCCTGTCTATTTATTTCCTTAACCAAGTCAATAATAGAGGACAAAAAACCATCTTTAATCCTACGGATCTTACAACATCCTTTAGCGATCGCCCTGGGAACATTTTCCTATAGTCTCTATCTTACTCATGGACCAGTTTTAGTTTTTGTGCGTTACTTCCTGTTTTACCTACCAATCTCACCAGATATGTTTGCAGCAGGATGTTATTTAATAGGTACGGTGATGTCACTCATTATTGCTTACTGGTTTTACTTATTCTTTGAGCGGCCATTTATGTCTAATTTTTTGAAAAAGCGAAAAATCAAAGATGCCGTGATCTCATAAAAGTCTTAGACATAAAGACCCCATGAAAAATCGAGCAGCGGTCAGTAGTAAAACCCTTTTTGTGCATCTAAAATATCTAAGAGACTTCCAAATAAAAAAATGTCCCAAAACTGATGCAGAAATTCTCTCTCTGTGTACTCTGTGCCTCTGTGGTTCGTTTCTTAGGATAATTTATTTCTTGGAAGTCTCTAATCCAGAAGATTTTGGCTTTAAGGCTTACTTATTTCATATTAATACTTATAAATAAAACATCCTCCAGCCGAAGAATTAATCATCACTAATTACCAAACTAGTCCACTTTAACGGTAAACTCATATATTGCAGATCCCCGACTTCTTTGAGAAGTCGGGGATCTAAATCCAGGATCTAAATCCAAAATGTTTACCCTCATGACTGGAGAATTAAGACTTTGGGCATAGAATTACGCAGTTTCGTATTTCTAGACAATCTGCAACCTCAACACGCCGCATACATGGGAACAGTAGCCCAGGGTTTCTTACCATTACCGGGGGATACATCCCTATGGATTGAAATTTCCCCTGGTATCGAAATCAACAAGATTACGGACGTAGCCCTGAAATCCGCTTCCGTTCGTCCTGGAGTGCAAGTAGTAGAACGTCTATATGGACTATTAGAAGTGCATTCTGGCTCTCAAGGGGAAACACGAGCCGCTGGAGATGCGATTTTGGCATTTTTAGGCGTAAAAAAAGAGGAATGTATTAAACCTCGCGTAGTTTCTAGCCAAATTATCCGCAATATTGACGCTTACCAAACCCAACTTATTAACCGTACCCGACGAGGACAACTGCTACTAGCAGGACAAACCCTCTATGTATTGGAAGTTGAACCAGCCGCTTATGCAGCACTAGCAGCTAATGAAGCAGAAAAAGCAGCGCAAATTAACATCCTCGAAGTTCAAGCTGTCGGTAGTTTTGGCAGACTTTATTTAGGTGGCTCAGAACAGGATATTTTAGCAGGAGCAGCGGGCGCTTTAGCCGCAATTGAAAACTCACCTGGAAGGGAAAATTCCCAAGGTAAGCGTAACGAATAAGGAACAAGATTGACGCAACTAACATATTAGTAGGGTGCGTCAAATGTTAAAAGTCTGTTTATTCTTACCCCATAATCGAGTCTGACGCACCTTAGAGGATGTTTTAAAAGTGGTATCCCGTAATTTTCATCACATTGTTACCCCCTTTCCCCTTGTAAAGGGAAACAAGAAAAATCTGCTTCCCTCCCCTTCACAAGGGGAGGGTTAGGGAGGGGTAAAAGATTTGATACAGCAATCATGACTTTTCAAACACCCTCTTACAAAAAATATTAAATGTGAAACTTGCGTAAGTCCTAAAGGAGCAAAAAATGGCAAATCAACAACATCTCAATGTATTACGTTCAGGAGCAGTTACCTGGATAGAATGGAGAAACAAAAATTCCCAAATTGAAATTGATCTTAGTGCTGCAAATCTACTAGGAGAAAATCTCCGCGGAGCAAATCTCCAAGGGGTAAACTTGAATAAAGTAAATTTAGCTCACGCTTTATTGGTGCGAACTAATTTCAGTCATGCCAATCTCAGTAATGCTATTTTTTATCAAGCCAAATTAATAGAAGCTAACTTAAGTCAAGCGAATTTGAGTATTGCTAATTTGAGTGGGGCAATTTTAACCCAGGCTAATTTAAGTTTTGGCAACTTTATTGGTGCTGATTTTAGTGGTGCAAATCTGGAAAATACTATCATTAACGATGCTAATTTAATTGGTACAGATTTCCAAAATGCTAATTTAAAAAATGCTGATTTAGCCGCAGCCCAACTTATTCGCAGTAATTTAAGTTTTGCAAATTTGATGGCAGTTAATTTAATTACTGCTAACTTGAGTGAAGCAAATTTATATGAAGCAGAATTAATGACTGCTCAACTTTATCAAGCCAACCTACATAAAGCTAATTTAACAAAAGCTCATTTAGGAAACGCATTTTTATCTAAAGCAAATTTGAGTGAAGCAAATTTAACAGAAGCTGATTTAAGTTGGGCAAATTTAAAAGGTGCAAACTTAGCAGGAGCAAATTTAAAAGGTGCAAATCTTAGAGGTACAAATTTTCAGGGAGCAAATTTGAAAGGGACAATTTTAGAAAATAAGTTAGAATTATTAACACCAAAGAAATGCAATTAACGGTAACGAGGTAATATGTTAAAATAAAATCAACTGTAACACACCAGATTGATAATATGAATGCTCATAAAATCGAAACTGCTTTAACTGAAGATGGAACTTTGGTATTAAAAGGTTTGCCTTTCCATGCTGGTGATGTTGTGGAAGTGATTATTTTACAACCTCAAACCGCACAACATCAAATTAAATCTCTAGAAACACAAAATACCAATCTTCATCCTTTACGTGGCAAAGTGATCCGTTATGATGATCCTACTGAACCTGTAGCTTTAGAAGATTGGGAATGTTTACAATGATTATACTTGATACACATATTTGGGTTTGGTGGGTTGATGGCAATCAGCATCTTACTTTTCACAACTCTTCGCTGGGTTTTAGGTGCAGGTGCAGAACGACATCTTATTAATATTTCTTATTCAGAACAATAAGATCCCCGACTTCTTAGAGAAGTCGGGGATCTGACTCCTGCGACGAGATGTCAAAAATATGTTAATTGAGCAACGTTTGATTAAACAAAATAAAATCTGCCCTTTCATCTATCTAAAGAAATAGATTTTAATTTGTAATTAATCTAAAATTAACCTATTGATAAAAAGGTGCTTTTTTTTGAACAAAGTTACAATTTTGGAAAAAAGTCTGATAGATTATAGCCATAGTGTGGCGTATCCCTGCGAACTGCTTGCAGCAGCGCTTCGCTATCGCCGGAGGCATCAGCCATAACCCAACATTATCAGGGATTTTGTTGGGTTTCGCTGTCGCTCAACCCAACCTACATTTCCTTGACCGACAAGTATTGCGTCTCATCTGCGAGAATCTTATCAACTCGATTCCCTCTTATTAGTTTAGTTGGTGCATATTATGGATATCTTATTTGTTCACGGTGAAGAAAGTCAAAACATCATCGGATGTTATGGAAATACAGAAGGAATTGCGGCTGTGGTTGTCACAGTATTTCCAGACAATAGTAAATATGAAATTATTGATTCCGTTTTCCGTCGTCGTCTAGGACTGAAGCCAACTGCTGATGATTTAATAGGACTGGCTAACACCCATAAAGTTAAATATATTATCGGCAATAAACTCATGGAAAACGTTTACAGTGGGGGAACATTAGAAAAAAATTATGAGTTTCCTATTGAAATTCAATGGGAAACCAATGAAATTAATGTTGAGAAATTACTATTTCTCACCGAATGTTATCTCAATGAAGGTAGATTAAATTTAGCTGCTGATGTCGAAAACGTCATCGAAAAAGAATTACGGTCTTTCGACCTGCAAAAATGCCGGGATCATGGTCAAGCCAGCCACAGGATATTTGCATTCTTTCATGCGATCGCTGCTGCGCGTTCATTCATCCCCTCCTGGGCAAAAGCTTAAAAAAACCTAAAGGTTGACTGTACAAAATAATCAAACTTCAAAAAGCTTATATTTTCTTTCTCCACACTTGTTCCGAGTCTCGCTATATTAGCAAGTAATAGGAAAAGTTGAAAAGGAGTTGAGAAAAGATGGAAACTAAGCCCATGAACCCATCTCTAGCACTCGCGGACATCCCCCCCGGTTATCTGAATATTATGGGTTATGTTGACCAATCAGAAGTTAATGGACCCGGTTGTCGGGCTGTTGTCTGGGTACAAGGTTGTAACCGTGAGTGTTCTGGTTGCTTTAATCCTGACTCCTGGGCATTTGAGATTAATGATTTAGTTGCTATTGATACCCTCGCTGAAAGTATTCTCAAAAATCCCCAGAATACGGGTGTAACTTTTTCCGGTGGTGAACCATTTTGGCAAGCACCTGCACTAACAATTTTAGCGAAAAAATTAAAAGCAGCGGGTTTAAATATCATGTCTTTTACTGGTTTCACACTCCAGCAATTACAATCTGATTCCGCACCTCCTGGTGCAAAAGAATTATTGGCAGAATTAGATATTTTGATTGATGGTCCTTTTGTCAAATCTCTAGCAATTAATTCTCCTGATTCTCCCGTTTCTTCTAGTAATCAAAAAGTCAATATCTTTAATCCAGAATTTGCAGATAAAATTACTTGGGCTAGTGATCAAATTGAAGTCCACATTCTCAAAGATGGTAATCGTATTGTTACAGGTTATCAAGGTTTATTGGAATTAAGCTAATTTTAGGGAGGCTGAAAAATCAAAGTATTTTCGGTTTTCAGTCTCTGAAATTTGGAACTGCTAAAATTCTTCATACGACCAGCCGTAACGGTTATAAATCAAGCGCAATATAAGGGTTTCACAATGGTTTATACAGGCTTTGACTTATACCAACTTTGATACCATTGCTGCATTTGGTTAATTTCTGCCGTTTGAGTTTTAATGATAGACTTAGCCAAATTACGGATTTCTGGTTTGGCAGTTTTTTTAACAATCATCTGTGACATTTTGACAGCCATGCGATGATGAGGAATCATTTGACGAATAAATTCTTTATCAAAATCTGGTGCATTTTTTAATGTTTCTAAATCCATATTCATGCAGTGCATTTTACCATTCATCGGCATTTTCATCGTGTCTGGTGGATTCATCTGTTGACACATATTCCCAGGACCTGCCATCATTCCTTGATCAGTCATAGTCATTATAGGTACTTCTTTACCGTACCATGTCTTATACCAGATTCGCATCTGTTCAATTTCGCTGGTTTGATCTTTTTTAATAGCAACTGCGAGGTTCTTAATTTCTGGATGTTGTGCGCGAGTGAATGCGATATCAGCCATTTCTACTGCTTGCTGATGGTGTGGAATCATCATTTCGATAAAATGCTGATCTGTTTGCATCATCATCCCTTTTTTGGGGGGATTAGCTTGTTTAGATGAATGATGAGAATTGTGTTCAGAATTGGGAGTTTGTGCTTGCGTGTTACTGACGATTAATAATCCACTAACAGCACTACTGCTTACTAACCCAATCAAACCATAAATCAAATTTTTGCTTTTCATAACTTGTTTTTCCTTGAAAATATGAAGATTTAATAGTAAAAGTCATTAAACCTAACTGTTGCAAATATTTGGAACCAGTTATGCGTTTAACTAAATTCTAGCTTTTCATGGGAATATGAAATCAAGATGAAATGTTTTGTGATATTAATCTTTATTAACAAAATAACTAGTACAGGTCGGCGGAAATAAATAGACCATTCCAAACTACTGGAAAGCTCATTGTATATTCGTTTTGACTTTTGACGAACGCCTTGCGGTACTAGCTATCAAGTTTCAACGTTTAAAAATTATCATTTTATTACCTACTACTGGACTACGGGCAATTATTTTCTCTTGAAAATCAACAACTTCTAAATGGACAAAATTAAGTTCTTGAGAACGTTGTAATATATCCGCAGCTAGTTTATCCTGTTGAGATTTTTCCAGGTTATACCAAATATCGCTAATTTTCACAGTTAAATCGCTGGTACGGAAATTAGCTTGAACAGGTTTTATGAGTTGAGAAATAATATTTTTATCCTGCGTATTTTTAACAGCAATGGTAATATCTGAAAACTGATTTTCAATTGCTGCTAGTAAAGCTTGTTCAGGTGTTAATTCGATAACTGGAGTTGGGGTAGTTTCAGTTTCTATAACCGGAGTTGGTATGACTTCCGGTTCAACAACTGGGGTGGGGGTTGGTATGACTTCAGGTTCTATAACTGGGGTGGGAGTTGGTTCTGGTTCTATAACTGATTTTGGTGGGATAACCTCTTCTACCGGGGGAACAGTTGCGAATTCAACAGATTTAGGAATAAACATAAATGTGGTGATTCCTATTGTCACCACAAAAATTGCTGCAAAAATCCCTGTCAGCACCGTATCTGATACATTGTTAGATATATTTGATGGTAAAAATAAGCGGAATGTCCTTAAAAATCCATCCCAACGCGATAAAAAATTAGTTTTTTTCTGAGTATCAGCGGGTGTTTCTGTCTCCAGTTTAACTACTGTAGTTTCTAAAACACCAATCGTTCCCCGCAAAACTTGGATAATTGCCGTTTTCCAAATTGGTTGATTTTTTTGATAGAGTGTAGGTGCGGGTTCACTTCTTGGTTTTCTACGTTTTTCTCCTGACATGGAACTTTTACCCAAATTAGCGAATCAAAAATATCAATACCTTGTCCAAATCGAAAAAAGTCTTGATTTGTAGCGACTGTCTTGATTGTCAAGCGATCGTTAAGGAAAAATTTAAAGTCTAGGAAAAAAGTCAGAAAATAGAGGAGAAAAACAGAACAGAACAAAACAGGTAAATTATAGATTGCCATAAATTACCAAACTAGATTGGAGGTATAAAAACGACAGTAGAACTTTATGCAGAAATTGGTTGTGAGTCTTGAGAAATAGACCAAGGAAGATGATCTCGAATCATCGCATTTAAAATAACTAACATTTTATGAACGCAAGCAGTAATGGCCAATTTTTTGGGTTTACCACGTTCAACCA
This sequence comes from Anabaena sp. 54, assembly GCF_017355725.1. Taxonomy (NCBI): domain Bacteria; kingdom Bacillati; phylum Cyanobacteriota; class Cyanophyceae; order Nostocales; family Nostocaceae; genus Anabaena; species Anabaena sp. 54. Next base: position 101,093 of record NZ_JAAVWA010000005.1, on the reverse strand, counting down.
AGCGCTCATAAAAAGTTTTGATAACAGGATTATGACGCATGGCAACAACAGCACCCATATAAAGAATGGCACGAACATGGGCGCGACCACCATTAATCATGCGCTTACCTTTGTGCTGACCACTATCATGATTAATTGGTGCAACACCAACTAAGCGAGAGATTTGTTTGGCAGTTAATTGACCTAATTCTGGTAAGTCAGAAACTAAAGTGGTAGAAATTACTTGACCAATGCCAGGAGTAGTTTTGAGTAGATTGACTTTATCAATCCATTGTTGATTATTTTGGGTCAACGTCTCAATTTCTTGATTGAGTTGTTGAAGATGTTGCTCAAGATAATCAATATGGGATTCAATATCTGTCAAAGCTTTACCACGAGCGCGGTCACGGCGATTCTTTTCCGCTGTAGACATTTCTACTAATTGTCTTCGGCGACTAATTAATTCGCCTAATTGACGTGACATTTCACAATCAAAATGCTAACACCTCCGGTTTCATTGCTTCACCGAAATGCGCCAAAATCTGTGCATCAATGGCATCGGTTTTGGCTAACTTACCTGTAGCTTTAGCAAAGTCTCTTCCCTGACGAGGATTGATTAATGCTACTGGTAAAAGAGCCGCTTGCAATTGAATGATTAATTCTGTTTCTAGTCCTCCTGTTGCTTCCAGTACGATTAGGTTTAAATCGTTAGATTGAAGTTGCTTAACTAGATTAGCTATTTCTGTTTCAGTATTAGCAAATTGAAATGCTTTACCCATTGGACGGATATAAACATCAAGTGTTGCTTTACTTACGTCAATGCCTACCCATTGGGAGATATAATCCATTTTTAACTCTCCAATTTCAATTACTTCTTTTTAATTTGTTTTGTTTTTATTCATCCCCTTGATTTCACTCATCCTTGCACGATACGGGCTATATTATCTATGTCTTTGTTCATAGTTTTTACCCCAGGCGACTGTTCGAGTTCTGTCATGGAGATTGTTGTGGTGATCCTTGCTACAAAGCGGTCTTTTCTGACCCAGGTTGGGACGGTCTACCACTTCTTCTAACATACCTCTAAGATACAAGGTTGGGTTGAGGTACGAAACCCAACAAATGCGTCGGGTTGCGCGATCGCTTAACCCAACCTACGAAAAATGGACAAGGTATTGAAATGTAGAAAACGTATTGTGACTATAATCATCTATTGTGCCATTTTAATAAAATATGAATATTAACCGCCGTCAATTTTTGTTTTTAAGTGGAATCAGCACCATAGCATCTGGATTTTTGAGTGGGAAATTGTCAAATTCAAATTCTCTCATACAATCAGCAACAGCAGCTAAACCAGTCAAAAAAGATTTATTATTGCGTTTTGTCTCCGTTGCTGATACAGGAACTGGGACTAAAGGACAATATGCTGTAGCAAATGCTATGAATTTTTATCATCAGCAAAATCCTTATAATTTGGTAGTTTTAGCTGGTGATAACATCTACAATAATGGGGAAATTGAGAAAATAAAGGAAGTTTTTGAACGCCCTTATCAACCTTTACTAAAAAATGGTGTCAAGTTTCATGCTTGTTTAGGCAATCATGATATTCGCACTGATAATGGTGTTCCCCAAGTTAAATATCCTGGTTTTAATATGCAGGGACGTTATTACACATTTAGTCAAAATAAAGTTCAGTTTTTTGCCTTAGATACTAATGGTAATGCTGATTGGAAAAATCAATTAATTTGGTTAGATAAAGAATTAAGTCTGAGTAAAGCACCTTGGAAAGTTGTCTTTGGTCATCATCCGATTTATTCGTCTGGTCATTATGGAAATAATACAAGTTTTATTAAAACCTTTACTCCCCTATTTAAAAAATACAATGTTCAACTTTATATCAATGGTCATGAACATAATTATGAACGAACTCGCGCTATTAATGGAACTACCTATTTAATCTGTGGTGCTGGTGCTGGTAATCGTCCAGTTGGTCGTTCTCAATGGACAGAATATTCAACCAGTGATTTGAGTTTTGCTGCCTATGATGTGTATGCAGATAGAATGGGAGTGAGCGCTATTGGTACTAATAATCGCGTTTTTGATCAGGGTGTAATTAAATTAAATAGTGTTTAATGAAAGGAGTCAGGAGAAGAAAGAACGAGTCAGGAGGAAGAAAGAAGAATAATCAATATCGAAGGACTTTTCCTCCCCCTATTTCCTGTTCCCTGTTCCCTGTTCCCTGTTCCCTACTATTTAGTAATGGTTGAGGTTGATTCCTGCTTCTTTTGCCATTGCGTCTAAACCTTTAAATTCTAAGGTTTTAATAGCCTTGGTGGAAAGTTTCAATTTTACCCAACGGTTACCAGCAGCCCACCAAACCCGCTTGGTTTGCAGATTAACGTGCTGTAGACGCTTGGTGTGACGGTTGGAGTGGGAAACGGAACAAGCGTTATTGGCTTTTTTACCAGTTAGTTCACAACGACGGGACATAATAAATATCTCCTAGAGTTCTATTTTAAGACAACCTTCCCATTATATCCCAACAAGTTCGGGAAAAAGAATAATTATCTAGTATCTGGGGAATTATGGCAAGCATTACCGACCTTTTGAGAAAATCTTAGAGGATGTTTGAAAAGTGGTATTCCGTAATTTTCATCACATTGCTACCCCCCTTAGTCCCCCCTTGTAAAGGGGGGAAACAATAAAAATCCAGTTCCCTCCCCTTTACAAGGGGAGGGTTAGGGTGGGGTAAAAAATATTTGATACATCAACCATAACTTTTCAAACACCCTCTTAATCTTGACTTTTGATTACTTGTGTTATTCTTGTGTATATACAAAATGTATTTATAAAGTAAATGGAATTTGAATGGGACGAACATAAAAATCAACACAATCACAAAAAACATGGACTTAGGAATGTGAATTAAATAAGGTGCAAAAGTAGGGTGTGTTAGCGACAGCGTAACGCACCATTCCAGGTTACATCAGAATTGCAGGTTATTAAATTTGCGTTCCTTAGCTTTGAGGAAGCACAAGAAATTTTTCAGGGAATCGTTTTTACGTCGATTGATGAACGATTTGACTATGATGAAGAAATTAGAGAAATTACTATTGGTGCAATACAAGGAATTATTGTTGTCACTGTAGCCCATACTGAAAGAAACGGCAAAACTCGCCTGATTTCAGCCCGAAAAGCCACCCCTAAAGAAAGGAGACAATACTATGAATATCTCGCCGAAACGTCTTGAAGAAATCCAAAATATCCCAGATTCTGCCATTGATACTTCTGATATTCCCGAATTAGACGATCATTTTTGGAAAACAGCTAAAATGGTGAAACCTATCACTAAAAAAGCTATTTCCATTCGCTTAGATAGTGACGTTTTGGAATGGTTTAAAAACCAGGGAAAAGGCTATCAATCAATGATTAATACTGTGCTTCGTTCTTATATTAACCATCAAGAAAATCTCTAAAAAAATCAAGTGTTACAACCGACTTCTATGGGAAGTCGGTTATCTAGCCGTTTATTTGCTGGCTTGTTCTGTTAGCTTGGTGAGTACGTCATTAGAACGTTCTACAAAGGATTTCATTCCATCTGCATCAAAGCCTTTTTGCGATATAAGTGCCAAATCATAAACGTGCTGACACATCATATTAACTAATTGACTGGAGGGGGATTCACCATCACCCTGAATAATACTACCTTGACTGAGATTAACCAAGTTTTGAATTAACGGGTGAGCAGTATTTACTAGTAAAATATGTTCTTCGGGGAATTCGACGGTTTGCTGCTGCATCATAGCACTCATTTCTCGCATCCGCCGCAGAAATTCGGGTAATAACACCATTGCAGGTGGTGTTCCCTGTGGGTCGTCTGATTTTAAGGACTCGGTGCGGATGTTGAGTTTTGGCTTGTTGAGGGCTTTCTCAAATAGTTCTTTAATGACTTCTCCTTTGGTCTTGTTGGTGGTGGGGTCAACAATTTCGCTGGTTTTGTCATCGAGAAGAGTGTTATCGAGGTCAGAGTCTACCCGTGTAAATTTAACATCCCGATATTCTTGTTCTAGGAAGTTAATGAAGTGGGTATCAATGAAGGAGTCCATAAAGAGGACTTCTAAACCTTGATTTTTGTGCAGTTCTATGTATGTGGATTGAGTAGCTGCATCGGTGCTGTAGAATACCTTGTTTTCGTGACGTTCTTTGTTCCGTTCTAGGTATTCTTTCAGGGTGGTGTAGGGGATGCTAGTCGCGTTTGCTGGGGTAACATCTTGCCAAACATCACCGTCAGCAGATTGAACTTCAACGGCTGCGGTGTCGGCTACAGGGGCTTCTAATTTGGCTGTACTGCGGAAGATGATGATGTCTTCAACTTGTTTTTTGAATTTATCATCGTTGAGAACGCCAAATTTCACGAATGTTCCCAAGTCTTTCCAGGCTGTTACGTATTGTTCGCGGTTATCACGGTATAATTCTTTGAGTCTATCGCCGACTTTTTTGGCTATATAATCTCCTATTCTCTTAATAGTGCGATCGCCTTGTAATGCACTCCGAGAAACGTTCAAAGGTATATCAGTGCTATCAATCACGCCCCGCATGGGCATCAAAAACTGGGGAATAATTTCCTCACAGTTATCACTGACAAACACCTGATTGCAGAATAATTTAATTTGTCCTTTGGTAACATCTACATCAGGACGCATTTTCGGGAAATACAAAATCCCGTTAATCACAAAGGGATAATCTGTATTCAAATGCACCCACAGCAAGGGTTCTTCTTGGAAAGGATACAAATAGCGGTAAAACTCTAAATAATCTTCCTCTGTAAGATTACTGGGAGATTCACGCCATGCAGCTTTTTGTTTATTTAAAACTTCCCCATCCATTTTAATGGGAACTGACATGAAATCGCAGTAAGTCTTGACAAGATTCCTAATTCGTGCGGGTTCGAGAAACTCCTCTTCTTCTCCTTCCAATGTGAGAATAATCGTAGTTCCGCGAGTGGTGCGAGGAGATTCATCTAAAACAAACTTAGGTGAACCATCACAAGTCCAACGCACAGCTTGTGCGCCTTCTTGATAAGAAAGAGTATCAATTTCTACTTGCTTCGCTACCATGAAAGAAGAGTAGAAACCTAAACCGAAATGACCGATAATAGGTTGATCTGCTTTACCTTCATACTTGTGAATAAATTCTTCAGCACTAGAGAAAGCAACTTGGTTAATATATTTTTTGACTTCCTCTGCTGTCATGCCAATGCCATTATCAGTAATGGAGAGGATTTTGTTGTCTTTATCAATGCTAATGGTAATTTCTGGTTCGCCAATTTCCCCATTGTATTCCCCAGCGCGGGATACCATGTTTAACTTTTGGATAGCGTCTACTGCGTTGGATACCAGTTCCCGCAAGAAGATTTGATGATCTGAGTAGAGAGACTTCTTGATAATCGGGAAAATATTATCGGTATGAATACTGATATTGCCTTGTTCTAGCATAGTTATCCGTCGGTTTTACTTGCAGATATATTTTATGAAAATCAATTTTCCGTGATTTTATCGCTTTTGGGGTCAGGAATACCTCTTCATTTTGATTCGGATTACACTACCAGGATTATTGTTGATGGTTTTAGGCATTTATAATAAAAATTAAGTATATTCAACTATCTTGAGGAATAATTCTATGGAACCGATAACTTTAGCTACTGCCATTACTACCATATTTCTCACTGGAGTGTTACAGAAACAGGGTGAAAATTTTAGTGATTTTCTCATGCAAAAGGTTGGTGAAGCGCTTGCTGTCATTCGCAAACATTCCCCAGAAACAGCAACAGCTTTAGAAACAGGTAATCCAGAAGTATTATCTCTCAATTCAGAAGTTTTACAACAAATTCCCTCAAATCCGATTTTTGCGGAATTAGTTGCTACTGCTGACACAGAGGAAAATACCACATTTCAGGAAAAGTATCAAGCGGTGAAAGCTGGTGGCACAATTAATATTATTGGTAAACAGATTAATATTTCCCAAGCTGGTACAGGCAATACTCAACATAATACCTTTAGTAACTTCTGAACTTATATGATATGGATAAGTATCTGATCGTTTTAGAAAGAACTGAAACAGGATTTTCCGCATATTCTCCTGATGTTTGGGGTTGTATTGCTACGGGGGAGACATTGGAAACAACGTTAGAGAATATGCGTTCAGCTTTAGTTTTCCATCTTCAAGATAGTACATCAATTCCCCAGCCTCGTGGTATTGATGCTTATTTGGATGCTTTACGTGAGTCAGAGGGTGAGGAATTTTATCTAACCCATATTGGTGTGGGTGTGTTGAAATAATCTCTCACAATTTTACAAACATTAGGCACGTAGGGGTTTGGCAATGCTAAACTTATACCTATCAGGTATTTGAATACTTTTTAATAACAATTTTCCTATGAACCTCAACAACATCAATATCCGACAAGACGGACAAGGTAATGTTCAAAATAACTCCTTTTCTGTTACAACACAATACTTAGAAGGAAACCCTTTCACACCACCCCAACCCCGTGAGGGTGGACTGTTTGGACGCGAAGAGGAATTAAAAGAACTTCATCAATTATTGCAAAGTGGTAAAAACGTTTGTGTTGTCTCCGGTATGGGAGGAGTTGGTAAAACTGGACTCGTGCGAGAATATGCCAATTTAACAGAATGTACATCATTGTTTACTGGTGGAGTCTATTATATTGATGCCAGAGATAGGCAAAATATGGCTGCGGAAATTATCGCTTTGACTAAATGGAGATTTAAAGCCGAATTACCAGCAAATTTATCTACTCAACAAATGGTAACGGCTTGTTGGCAACAATGGAAATACCAAACAGAAAATGTATTATTGATTCTTGATGATGTATCTGGGTTAGCTGATAATATCAAAACCTATTTACCACCAGCAGATTTAGTTTCCCTGCGGTTGTTGATGACTTCGCGGGAAACACCAGATAAACGCATTGCGGAAAAGTTAGAGTTAGAAGTATTGTCAGAAGCAGCAGCAGTAGATTTATTAGCCTCAATTATTGGACAAGAAAGAATTGATCAAGAACCAGAACAGGCTAAACTACTTTGTTATGAGTTGGGATATTTGCCTTTAGCTTTAGAATTGGTGGCATATTATTTAGATGATGAAGACTATCAGGATTTATCACTGTTAGCAATGCGTGATAAGTTGCAAAAAAAAGTTAAACATCCTTCACTATCACCAGAAAACGTACCAGGAGGAATGCAAGCGCAAAGAGGTTTACAAGCCGCATTTGATTTAAGTTGGGAGGAATTGAAACCAGAAGCTAAACATCTCGCTTGTGTATTTGGTGCTTTTGCAGCTTCTCCTGTTCGTTGGGATTTTGTTACAGCTATTTATCAAGAGTTGCAAGGTGAAGCATTTAATCATGATGATTTAAAAGACCGTTGGTTAAAATCTTTAAGAAAACTGCATTTGGTGATAACTATTGAAGAAAATATTTATAATTTACATCTTCTTATTTACGACTATTTTAGTGAACACCTGAAACAACATTCTAACTACAGCCAAATTAAACAAAAATATTGTGATGTTTTTGCCATTGTTGCTATTAATGTTGATCACTCAGGCAATTTAGAAACATTCAATTTAATTGAACCACATCTAAAAAAGATGATTGTTTGGTGTGCAAGTAGTGAAAATATTGAATTGGCTCTCAGTTTAAATGGTTTAGCATTACTTTACCGTTCACAAGGACGTTATAATGATGCTGAACCTCTTTTTCTTCAATCTTTAGAAATCAGCAAACGCAAACTAGGTACAGTCTATCCGTATGTAATAAGTATTCTTAATAATTTAGCATTACTGTACAAATCTAAATCACAATATAGTAAAGCAGAAGCTCTTTTAAAAGAATGTTTAGAAATCAGAAAATGTCAATTAGGTGTTGACCATCCTTCTGTCGCTACCAGTCTTAACAATTTAGCAACTCTGTACAGTTTTCAAGGAGAATACAGCAAAGCGGAACCTCTTTTTCTTCAATCTTTAGAAATCAGAAAACGCCAATTAGGTACTGACCATACCGATACAGCACAAAGTATTCACAATTTAGCAGAAAATTACAGTAAGCAAAGACAATATAGCAAAGCTAAACCTCTTTTTCTTCAATCTTTAGAAATCAATAAACGCAAACTAGGTGCTAACCATATTAATGTAGCATTAATTATTAACAATTTGGCACTACTTTATTATTTTCAAGGATACTACAGTGAAGCCGAACCTCTTTTTCTTCAATCTTTAGAAACCCGAAAATGCCAATTAGGACTTGACCATCCAGATGTTGCTAACAGTCTCAATAATTTAGCAAGACTGTACAGTTCACAAGAACGTTACAACGAAGCTGAACCTCTTTATTTACAATCTTTAAATATCTGGAAATGTCAACTAGGTACTGATCATCTTTATGTCGCTACCAGCCTCAACAATTTGGCAAGACTGTACAGTTCACAAGAACGTTACAACGAAGCTGAACCTCTTTATTTGCAATCTTTAGATATCAAAAAACGCCAATTAGGTGCTGACCATCCCGATGTTGCTAGTAGTCTTAATAATTTGGCATTATTGTATGAAGCGCAAGGTAAATACTCAGAAGCTAAAAATTTAGCTCAACAAGCATTTACAATATGTCAAAACAGATTAGGTAATAAACATCCTAATACGCAAAATGCAGCACTTACAGTAAAGTTCTTGTGTGTAATGGAACTTTTACATTGCAATAGAGAAACTTTATTAGATATTCTCCAAGCACTTGCACAACAAGCAAACTTTTACGTACTAGATACAGAAGCAATATTAACTTTGCTAGAAATGATAGAAAGAAATCCTGAGCTATTGTCATCTATTCGAGAATATTTGCAGCAGCAAACAGAAGCATCTGATGGCAATACATAAAAACAGGTTTGTGATGCAATCATAAAACTGTTTGAATCAGGATATCCAGGATTTAAGGATGTACAGGATTATAAGTGTCAAAATGCTTGATAAATTACTAAAATCCTGAATAAAATCATGCTTGAGTTAAATAAATATAGTGCGATTTTGTAGAAAACTCTCATAAAACTAACTCTGATTCGCGTAATTCATCATTAACTCACCAAAAACCATTGAGAACAACTACAAAAACCATAGATAGAAAACTGCTTAGATAGAAAATAACGCAATAATAAAAGTAAAACCCATAAACCATCCACAATAATGACTCTTATACATATTATCCTGTAAATCCTATAATCCTGGACATCCTGATTCAGACAATTATTCCTAAAGCATCAGACAACAATCCAGAAAAATACTTTCATCATCCATTTATAACTCATTGCCAAAAAAACATAATAAACCTATTGACTTCCAATTTAAAATATGTTATCGTAAACTTGACAAGGAAGAACTATTTTGCAAACAGACAAAATAACTCTCCGTGCCTCTGCGTCTCTGCGTGAGAAAAAAATAATAAATCTATTTGCCAAACCAATAAAACATTAACTCCTAACACCTTAAAAGCATCGCCCAAAAAAGGTAATAAAACTATTGACATCTCATTTAAAATATGTTATCCTGAACTTGATAAGGAAGAACTATCTTAAATATTCTTACAAAACCAACTGTGACCCGCTTTATCCATGACCAATTCGCCAAAGACTATTTAGAAGAACTACTAAAACCCTTTGGACAAGTTGAAGCCCCCAGCCATTTAGCTGGAGAAATCAGGGAAATAGATGTATTATTTTCCCCCGTCAGCACACAAACCGCCGACATCGAGATATTAGGATTGTTAGGTAAACTAGCAGCTACACCTGCTATCTTTGAACCCTTTCGCAATCCAGCAAGCAAAGAAGAAATCTGTGATTGTTTGTTAAAATCATTAGAAGTGAGAGGTGCATTACAACGAGAAGCAAAACGGAATAAAAACCCCATAGCTACCATAGAAACACCTAAACTATGGGTTCTGACACCAACAGCATCACAAACCCTATTATCGGGCTTTAGAGCCATAGAAAACCCCAATTGGCCAGCAGGAATCTACTTTTTAGCAGATTACTTGAATACAGCCATTGTCGCCATTCATCAATTACCACGTACACCCGAAACCCTATGGTTAAGACTATTAGGACGGGAAACAGTACAAAAAAGAGCAATTGATGAATTAGAAACATTACCAACTAATTACCCGTTTCAACAAGCAACGTTAGAATTGCTTTACAACCTCCAACAGACTTTACAGATCAATAAAAGTTCAGAACCAGAAGATAAGGAGTTAATTATGCGATTAGCACCATTTTATCAACGAGATAAAGAACAAGCTAGACTAGAAGGAGAACAAAAAGGAGAAGAACGTCTAGTTTTACGGCTAATAAATCGCCGATTTGGTGAAATTAAATTATTATTAATCGAGCAAATTCAATCATTGTCTATAGAACAACTGGAAAATTTAGCAGATGCTTTGTTAGATTTTTCACAAGTTGCTGATTTAGAAACCTGGTTAAAGCAACAGAAATCACAAGAAACAGATAGCTGATGACTTAATGTTAGCAATGCTAAAAAGATTAAATTGCGATTTTAAACTATTGTCATTTATTCTTTAAGCATTGCATAAAAAACAAAAATATTAGATATCAATACACAAGCATTGTTTAGCAATCCAAATCTACTCAAATAAAAAATCTAAATAACGTATTGCTATAAATAAACATTGTATAGTAAACTGATACAAATATTTTTAACAACAAAGTTATCATGCCAGCCCCAGATACTACCCGCCGCATCACCCCTAGCAACCTCCAGCAGGACATAGATTCTTACAACGGACTCAAAGTCGTCTCCGGTTATACCACTGCTCGTGTAGCAGCCACACCGGAAGCATTACAAAAAGCTTATGCAGAAATGGTGACAAGACAACAAGAAGAAACCGAAAAACAAGCATTATTTAAAGCCTCCGCAGACGCAGCCAAACAAGCAGAATGGGAGTTCCATAATGCTGTTTTAGCCATGAAAGAAGCAGTAAAAGGTCAATTTGGGTCAGATAGTGATGCAGCCCAAGCAGTAGGTTTCAAGAAGAAATCAGAACGTAAACGTCCCACCAAAAAGAAAACCGAGTAGGATATTCTCATGATCTGAAAACCCATATTCTGCACTCATATTTTTTCTAAGATCAAAAAGTAGTGATATGGGAAAGTAGGATCAACATATTCTTCCCTCACTATCAAACCAGCTTTAGCAACAGATTCCAAAAACCGCTTTTTGGGATATCCTTTCAATCCCAATTCCCAATAATGTTCATCACAAAGTGGTGTTGTACTCCAAAATTGGGGAATTTCCCAGAGTAAATGTCTGGCTTTAAGTAGAAAAGAAGTTTTGATTTGCAATGATAGATATTCAGTAGCATTGGGAATCGAAATCACCAAATATTTCTTAGTAATTGCGGCGAGTTTTTGCAATGCTAATTCAGATTTTTCATAAGGAAAATGTTCTAATACCTGAAACAGAACAATTGCATCAAACTTATCTTTTGGTAGTATAAAGTCCGCCGTCAAATCCAAGATTATATCTGGTTTGAGACTAGGATCAATATCCGCCGTAGTTACGTTATAGTTATTTTGTCGGAGTATTTCTGTAAACAAAGAATTAAAAATACCAATTTCTAGAACATTTTTAACTTGACTACCCAAGGAAAACAATAACCGCGACTGATGATGATAACTAATAAATCTTTCCTTGGAAAGATATTGCGAACTTGTAATCCCTAAAGAAGAAATCAATTCCATAGAAAGCCCCCTATTTACTAATGAAAATGCTTAAAGTTTTTTACTAAAACTTAACCCAGTTTCAGCCTTATCAATGATGATAGTATCACCAGAAACAAAAGTATTTTCCAGTAACTTCGTAGCCAGAGGATTTTCTACCTCGCGCTGAATTGAACGTTTTAATGGACGTGCGCCATAAACTGGGTCATAACCAGCTTCCACAAGATGATCACAAGCGGACTGGGATATTTCAAAAGAGATTTTTTGTTCTTTGAGCAGATTTTCCACCCGTTTAAGTTGAATACGGATAATATGCCCCATTTCTGAACGATTAAGAGCGTGGAATAGAATTAAGTCATCTATGCGGTTGAGAAATTCGGGACGGAAGTGACTTCGCAAACCTTCCATCACCTTATTACGCATTAAATCATACTTGGAATCATCCCCAGATACATCCAAAATATGTTCACTACCAATGTTGCTAGTCATGACTATGACAGTATTCCGAAAATCTACAGCCCGTCCTTGGGAATCAGTAACTCTACCATCATCCAATACCTGCAACAAAATATTAAATACATCGGGATGGGCTTTTTCTACTTCATCTAACAGCACCACAGAATAAGGATGTCTGCGAATCGCTTCGGAAAGTTGTCCCCCTTCTTCATAACCCACATATCCAGGAGGCGCACCCACTAGGCGGGAAACTGAGTGTTTTTCCATATATTCGGACATATCCAAACGCACTAAAGCATCATCCGAATCAAAGAGAAATTGAGCTAAGGCGCGGGCGAGTTCGGTTTTACCCACTCCAGTTGGTCCCATAAACAAGAATGAACCGATGGGACGAGAGGGGTCTTTCATCCCCGCACGGGCGCGACGAATCGCCGCAGAGACGGCGGAAACGGCTTCTTCTTGACCAATTACCCGTTCATGCAAATGACTTTCTAATTGCAGTAATTTTTGCCGTTCTGATTCCAAAAGCCGATTTACAGGGATTCCTGTCCATTTAGCGACAATTTCGGCAATATCGGCTTCGGTGACTTGTTCGCGCAACAAAGTCGAACCTTGAGTTTGCATTTCTAAAAGTTTCGCTTCTTTAACTTCTCGTTCTCGTTGCACACCTTCTAACTTACCGTACTTCAATTGAGCGGCTTTGTTTAAATCATAGTCTCGTTCTGCTTGTTCAATTTGCACCCGCATGGCATCTTCTTCTTTCTTTAACCCGCTGATAGATTCTAAAATCTGCTTTTCCCCTTGCCATTGTTCATTAAATATTTGCTGTTTAACTGTTAAACTGGCAATTTCTTGTTCAATTCGTTCTAATCGTTCTCTAGTTGGAGAAATACTCTGTTCTTCTCCAGATAATGACAGCTTTTCCATTTCTAGCTGCATTAAGCGCCGGTCAATGGTTTCTAATTCCGCCGGTTTGGATGTAATCTCCATTTTTAATTTCGCTGCGGCTTCATCAACTAAGTCAATAGCTTTGTCTGGTAGAAATCTATCGGCAATATAACGCGCTGATAAAGTTGCAGCAGCAACTAAAGCGGAATCGGAAATTTTAACATTATGATGCACTTCATAACGTTCTTTTAAACCTCGCAAAATCGAAATTGTATTTTCTACTGTCGGTTGATCTACATATACTTGTTGAAATCTTCTTTCTAATGCTGCATCTTTTTCAATAAATTTGCGATATTCATCTAAGGTAGTTGCACCAATACAACGCAACTCGCCCCGCGCCAACATAGGTTTAAGCAAATTTCCGGCATCCATTGACCCTTGTTGATTAGAACCAGCCCCGACAACGGTATGTAGTTCATCAATAAATAAAACTACTTGCCCGTTTGATTCCGTAACCTCACGGAGGACATTCTTTAAACGGTCTTCAAATTCACCTCTGTATTTTGCTCCTGCAATCAAACTACCGATATCCAAGGAAATCAATTGGCGATTCTTTAAAGACTCAGGAACGTCACCATTCACCATTCTTTGGGCTAAAGCTTCAGCGATCGCAGTTTTGCCAACTCCCGGCTCACCAATTAACACAGGGTTATTTTTGCTACGACGAGATAAAACCTGAATTACCCGGCGAATTTCATCATCTCTACCAATAACTGGATCTAATTTTCCTGCTTTAGCTTGTTCCGTTAAATCTCGTCCAAATCTTTTTAAAGCTTCCTCTTGTACATCTGCTTCTGCTTTTGGAGATGCTTTGATTTTGGGAGTAGCGCGAACAGATTTAACCCCAAGTTCTACTTGAGCAATATCTATATTTAAGCTTTTAAATAACCGTCTACCAACACGTTCATCATTACCAAACGCTAGAATTATATGCCCTTCTGAGATTTCCTCCTCTCTCATTTTGGCTCTAATTTCATTAGCTTTATCTAAAAGTAAATCTAAATTCCGCCCCAGGTAAAGTTGATCACTTTTACCAACTTTGGGTTGACGTTGGGTAAAAGCCTCTAGTTGTTGTTTGAATCGCACAGAATCAACTTCTGCACGGGTGAGAATGGCTGTAGCTAGGCTTGTGGGTTCTTCTAAAAGGGCGAGAATTAAATGTTCAACTTCTAATTGTTGTTGTTTATAAGCACGAACCACGTCTTGGGATTTTGTTACCGCTTCCCAGGCTGTATCAGTAAATTTATCAGGATCTGTAGGCTGCATTTGTAAAATTTTAGATTTTAGACTTGTAATTTAAGTTTAGGAGGGATTTGGGTAATGGGTAAAGAAGTTCTCTTCTTACCCTCTACCCTAAATCATTCTGGAGTTTTTAACTGAATCAATTCAACTTTATAACCATCTGGGTCTTCCACAAAAGCAATTACTGTTGAACCATGTTTCATAGGTCCTGGTTCTCGGACTACTTTACCACCCAGTTTTCCAATAGTCTCACAGGTAGCGTAAATATCATGCACACCCAAAGCGATATGACCATAGGCGCTACCTAAATCATACTTTTCTACGCCCCAGTTGTGGGTGAGTTCTAAAACTGAATGATCACTTTCTTCTCCATAACCGACAAAAGCCAGGGTAAATTCTCCCGCTGGATAATCTTTCCGGCGGAGTAACTTCATTCCCAATACATCACAGTAAAATGTTAAGGACTCTTCTAAATTACCTACCCGCAGCATTGTATGTAGTAATCGCATATTTACCCTTTGTTTAATTCCTGTATCTTATATTCTATAGGGAATTTCCACGAAATCTGCGTTTAATTCTGCTTTTAATTGCTCAACCGTTGGTAACTATATATTAACTAATTTCAGCAACGGCTTGTGGTAAAATTGATTTTAATTTCAGATGGAGGAAATAATTATGATTTCATCACCTTTGATATTACATTTTCCCTCATCAGTGCAAATGACAGATGATCAATTTTTTGATTTCTGTCAAGAAAACCGTGATTTACGCATTGAGAGGAATGAATTCGGAAATATATTAATTATGCCACCTGTTGATTCAGAAACGGGAAATCGAGAATTTCATATTATTGGACAGTGAGCAATTTGGTCAGATGAAAATGGTACAGGAATTGGCTTTTCTTCTAGTGCGGGATTTACACTTTCCACAGGTGCAATACGTTCTCCTGATGCTTCCTGGATAAAATTAGAAAGATGGAATCAACTTACACCTGCACAACAAAAGAAGTTTGCACCTATTTGTCCTGATTTTGTGATTGAATTAAGGTCAGCTTCTGATAATTTGCGGCCTTTAAAGGATAAAATGCAGGAATATATGCAAGAACCAGGAATCCAATTAGGTTTATTAATTGACCGTAAAAATCGCCGAGTTTATATTTATCATCCTGGAGAAATAGAGGAATGTTTAGAAAATCCTGATACTGTGAGTTGTGAATCTGTTTTATCAGGATTTGTTTTGGATATGAATAAAATTTGGTAAACTAAATAAACGGAAGGAAATTATTATGCTTTCATCTCCCTTAATGTTACAAATGCCTTCATCAATGACAGATGATCAATTTTTTGAATTTTGTCAACTAAACCGTGATTTACGGATTGAGAAAAATAGATTTGGAGATATATCAATCATGTCACCCGCAGGTTCAGAAACAGGAAATCGAGAAGGTAGAATTATCCAACAATTAATGAATTGGACAGATGAAGATGGTACAGGAATAGCATTTTCTTCTAGTACAGGATTTACACTGTCTACAGGTGCGAAACGTTCTCCTGATGCTGCTTGGGTAAAGTTAGAAAGATGGAATCAACTTACACCTGCACAACAAGAGAAGTTTGCACCTATTTGTCCTGATTTTGTGATTGAATTAAGGTCTGCTTCTGATAACTTGCAGCCTTTAAAGGATAAAATGCAGGAATATATACAAGAACCAGGAATCCAATTAGGTTTATTAATTGACCGCAAAAATCGCCGAGTTTATATTTATCGTCCTGGACAAGTAGAAGAGTGTTTAGAAAATCCTGATACTGTGAGTTGTGATCCTATTTTACCGAGGTTTGTGTTGAATATGAGTAAAATTTGGTAAGTAGGTGAACACAATAAAACCAAACTGTGTAAAGAAATGTAAAATCGCCTAAACCCTCTTCACTCTTGCCTCTTGCCTCTTGCCTTTTGCCTTGCCATAACGACAATTTTCAACGCCAACCTACTTAGTGATAAAATTGCGAGTGAAAGGAAGCAATCTCTTGACAACCGATAAACCACCTAACGCAAAAATATCTCAAAACCCTTATTCCTCTGTGTCCTCTGCGCCTCCGTGGTTCGTTAATCAGGATAATTTATTTCTTGGAAGTCCCTAAAACAAAGACGCAGAAAAAACTCTCTGCGTCTCCGCGTGAAAATATTACCTTAAACCATCTCAGCAGTTTGCTGCGCTTGAGGCTGGAACATAAACAGAGAATAAACCACATCACGGCGGATATTCACCATCATATCCAAGAACAACTCATAACCCTCACTCTTATACTCAATCAGCGGGTCTTTTTGCCCATAACCACGCAAGCCAACCGACTCACGCAAAGCATCCATTTGTTGCAGATGCTCCCGCCATAAAGTATCTATGCGTTGGAGAATAAAGAACCGTTCCGCTTGACGCATTAAACCTGGTTGAATTTGGTCAATTTGCGATTCCTTCATATCATAGGCAATTCGCGCCTGTTCATGGAGGAAAGCCTTAATTTCCACCACCACCATATCCTCCAATTGGCTAGACTGCATATCAGCCAACAGGTAAACAAACTCCTTCACCTTATCCACCAACTTATCCAATTCCCATTCTTCCGAAGGTAAATCAGGGTTGATGTAATAATCAACAATGTCATCCATCGTTTTTTCCGCGTATTTAACCACCTGTTCCTTCAAGTCTTGACCTTCCAATACCCGGCGACGTTCCGCATAGATCGCCCGACGTTGGTTATTCATCACCTCGTCATACTCAAACACCTGTTTACGGATGTCGTAGTAATAAGTTTCGACCTTTTTCTGTGCGCCCTCTAAGCTGCGGGTTAACATTCCCGACTCAATGGGCATATCTTCTTCCACTTGAAACGCATTCATCAAGCCGGCAACGCGATCGCCCCCAAAGATTCGTAATAGGTTATCCTCTAAACTGAGGAAAAATCTGGTAGTTCCTGGGTCGCCTTGTCTTCCCGCCCGTCCGCGTAATTGATTGTCAATCCGTCTTGATTCGTGACGTTCTGTTCCAATAACGTGCAAACCGCCACGTTCCACCACTTGATCATGTTCGCGGACAGTAAATTCTTCATATTCATGCTTAACCTGCTGGTAAGCTTCCCGCAACTTCTGAATTACCACATCATCTGTCGGGGCTTTTTCCGCCGCCACAGCCACCTTATCTTCTGCTTCCAACTCCGGTAAACTCCGTTCACCGTAAGCCTTAACAGCCACCTCTACAGCCGCTTTTAAAAGCTGTTCTGTTTCCTTGGTTAATTGAGTGGGAAAAATTTCTGGAGAAGCCCGCCAAGTTTTCACCTTTTTACCAGGAACAAAGCCTTGTCCACCACCGCTACCACCCATAGGTAGTCCCGAAGCCCTTTGTACGCCAAATTCATCATCTTCAGGGCTGACAATGCGGGGCATAAAGTATTCCCGTAGTTTCAACCGCGCCATATACTCGGAATTACCACCCAGGATAATATCTGTACCCCGTCCTGCCATGTTGGTAGCGATAGTTACAGCCCCACTGCGTCCAGCTTGGGCAATAATTTCCGCTTCCCGTTCCACATTTTCTGGTCTAGCGTTAAGCAACTCATGGGGAATATCTATTTCCTTGAGGAGTCGGCTGAGAAGTTCGGATTTTTCGACACTGGTTGTCCCCACTAACACAGGTCTACCATTTTCGTGCATTTCAGCACATTCTTTAGCGATCGCTCTCCACTTCCCTGGTTCAGTCTTAAACACCATATCAGACAAGTCTTCCCGTCTTCTAATCCGGTTAGTGGGAATAATCGTGACTTCTCGTTTGTAAATCTTTTCAAATTCTACCTCTTCCGTTTTCGCCGTTCCCGTCATTCCCCCCAACTTGGGATACAGCAAAAATAAGTTTTGATAGGTAATTGTCGCCAAAGTTTGGGTTTCTGGCTGAATTTCTACGTGTTCCTTCGCTTCAATTGCCTGATGCAACCCATCACTCCACCGTCTGCCCGGTAATACCCGACCTGTAAACTCATCCACAATCACCACTTCATCATTGCGGACAATATAATTTACATCCTTGAGAAACAATTCCTTAGCTTTAATCGCATTAAACATAAAATGCGCCCAAGGGTCTTCCGGGTCAAATAAATCTGTCACACCCAACTGATTTTCCGATTCAGCAAAACCCTCATCTGTCAAGAGAACGTTACGATCCTTTTCATTAACTTCGTAATGCTCATCTTTTTTGAGACTAAAAGCAATTTCCGCCGCTTGGAGGTATTTTTCTGTCGGTCTTTCCACCTGACCAGAAATAATTAATGGAGTTCGCGCCTCATCAACTAAAATCGAGTCTACCTCGTCAATCACACAGAAATTAAACGGACGTTGCACCACCTCAGCCATAGATGTAGCCATATTATCCCGGAGATAATCAAAGCCAATCTCGCTATTGGTGACATAGGTAATATCACACGCATAATTTTTTTGGCGCTCGCTGGGGGTCATAGTGGACTGAATTAGCCCCACACTTAACCCCAAAAACCTGTGTACCTGACCCATCCATTCCGCGTCCCGACGCGCCAGGTAATCATTCACAGTAATTACGTGGGCGCCCTTACCAGTCAGGGCATTTAAATAACTTGGTAAAGTCGCTACCAAAGTTTTCCCCTCACCAGTTTTCATTTCGGCAATTTGTCCGGTATGCAGAATTATCCCACCCTGTAATTGCACATCAAAATGTCGCAATCCTAAGACACGCCGCCCCGATTCCCGAACCACAGCAAAGGCTTCCGGTAAAATATCATCTAGAGTTTCGCCTTTAGCCAACCGTTGTTTAAACTCGACGGTTTTAGCTTTTAACTGTTCATCAGATAGCGGCTTAATATCTTCCTCTAAGAGGTTAATTTCTGTAATGTAAGGTTGGTATTTTTTAAGTTTACGAGCGTTGGGATCGCCCAACAAAAGTTTTAGCATGGCAGTTTATAGAATTAAATCAAGAGGAATGGAGATTAAAGCTTTGGTTATTCGATTATAGACACTTAATGTAACCCAGCCCTTTTGCTTATGGATGGGTGTAAAATGAGAATTTACTCAAAAACCGAATGAAAGCAAACCTGTCGCCTTTATACAATCATAGATTTCAATTAATATCTTAATATTTAAACTGCTTCATTAGTCAGTCGTCAGTTGTCATTAGTCAGTTGTCAGTTGTCATTAAATTATTTCTCCCTGCCCCCTAACTCTACTCCCATTCTGCACTGAGGCTGCGGAAATTATACTTATCAGCCCCAATATGACAACTTACACAACTACTCATAGTTACAGGTTTGGGTAATTTCACACTGGGATGCAAAGCCTTAAAATAACGAGAGTCCTTGAGACGATAGGGTGTTGCTTCCTCTTGTAGTTGTACACGGGAAAAAGTGTAAAGATATTTTGATACCAAGAAATGTGAAACCTTATCTAAGGGCTTAATTTGTGCGCCATAGTGCTGGGAGTCCTGTAAAAGATTTTTCCAAGTTTGGCTAGGAAATACAGCAGGTGGTAATGCGATGTGACAAGATGAGCAGTTTTCTAAATACAGTTCTTGTCCTGGTTGATATTGTGCTGGTATGACATCAACAGTCCCAATTGAGTCCACCGGGTTTGCACTGTGGGCGCTAGTGGCGAATCCCAATATCCAGCCTATAGCCACACTCCAAGCAAAAATCACCAGCATCACCATAAGTAGTTGGCGTTTTAGTCGGCGGTGGGATTTACTTTTAACTAAATTTGGCATAAAGTTCTCAATTTACTTTTGCGTTGAGAAATGGTTTTTTATATGAAAAATCTTATAAAAACTTTTAATCAAACGTCTGGACATCCAAGAATATAGCAATCTCTAGAATTGTACTCCTTCTTCTTTCTCCCGTAATTATGCACAACTAAGTAGGTGAACACAATAAAACCAAACTGTGTAAAGAAACGTAAAATCGCTGAAAACTTCTTTACTCTTGCCTCTTGCCTCTTGCCTCTTGCCTTGCTATGACGACAATTTTCAACGCCAACCTACTTATTCATAGACTTTCTAGATAGCTTAAAAGGTCTGCCATTTCTTGGATACTGGGCTGGAATTTTGGCATGGGGGGAGTTTCCCCACTAGTTACTTGATGAATTAGTCCATAGCGGGATTTATATTTGGAGATTTCACGTAAACTTGGACCAACTAGTCCGGTTGCGTCTAAACCATGACAGCCAGCACAGTTGATTTGAAAAATAGCTTTCCCCTGGACTGGGTTGCCTTGACGGGATAGAACACTTTTAACATAAGGATCGGAGGCTTTGACGATCTCAATCCCAAACAGGATCAATGGGAGGGCTATCAGTATCGCTACGATGAAGATAACGATCTGTTGAATGAGGGTTTCAGGTTTGATTAGCTGGTTATCCAAAAGGTTTGCTTTGACAATGTGCAAGTTTTCATTTCCTACACATAGCTTAAAATTTCTTGATGGTGTTCGCAAGTACAAATGATAATTTTTATCTAGTATTTATATTTTAATCTATATTCGTGATACAATCAGATTGTAAGCAAAGACATTAAAAACCTACCGGGGGACTCTCGGAAAGTTACGCTTGTCAGAGATGATTCTGCCAGTAATGGTAAACAGAATCAGGGCAAGAACCCAAATATTGAAGGAACCCTGCCTGAAGCTGGGATAACTGAGAGATATAGACTGAAACTCTCTATAGAATTCCCGCGTCTTTGGACCGGGGAGTGTCAAATTTAAAGCTACTATGGAACGCGGGATTAATGCAAAATTTGGTAAAATGAAAAACAGGAATCAAATCTTTCAATAATTGCAACAAGGAGCTTTACAGTGGTTGAACCCCTACTATCAGGTATTGTGCTTGGTTTAGTTTTTGTGACTTTAAGCGGTTTATTTTACGCTGCTTATAGACAATACAAACGTCCCACCGAATTGGGCGGCTGATATTGATTGATGAGTTGGGAGTGAGGAGTATTGCCTTTACCATAGACCTCTTGCCTCAGTCCTAACACCCGCCTCAGAATTCATTCTGAGGCTAATAACAGAAGTCTTCTAAAGAAGACTGCTAAAGTGGACTTTGGGTATTAGCCCGGAACTATGGCTTACGCCACGCTACGTTATTAGTTCTGGGTGGTTAATTAGTCTATTGATTCTGAACTTCTGCAACTCCTGACTCCTGAATTCTTTCTTGATAAAATGTCAAAGCGGTTTTACCATAGCTTTTTTGACGACAGATTTCCCAGTTGGGGATGGTTAGTGGTGTCCAATCTTGGTAACGATGTTCGACTGCTATTTCTCCCTGGGAATCTAAAAGCTGATATTGAGCGATCGCTTGTAATACTGATTCATATAATCCACTAGTATAAGGTGGGTCAAAATATATTCTGTCAAATTTTTGACCTGATAATTTTTTTAACTGTTGAGTAATATTTCCCCGTAATAGCTGAAATTTCTGTTCTGGTTTGGCTACCTGTTGCCAATTTTCTTGGATGATGGCACAGGCTTGACTTGATTGTTCAATGCCAATCACGACACTGGCTTCTCTGCACAAAGCCTCCGCACCCATAGAACCACTACCGGCGCACAAATCTAACCAGCGACAACCACTGATTCTCCCCTGCCAAATATTAAACAATGCTTCCCGGACTCGCGCACTGGTAGGTCTGGTATGTTCACCTGGTAAAGTTTTAAGCAGACGATTCCCGTAAATTCTTAGACTCATTACTTAATTGATCATTAGATATTCAACTTTGAGTAAATAAACACCTGAAAATATTGCAAACTTTTGTTAAGCAAAAACTTTTTCACGGACTTGAGCCACAAAATTAGATAGAATTTGCAATCCCACATTTGATGATTTTTCAGGATGGAATTGGACAGCCATGAGATTTTCATGAGCGATCGCTGCTGTAAAACTTTGATCACCATGAGTCACAGTCGCAGCCTGCACTTGGGGATTTGTCGGTTCAACATAGTAAGAATGCACAAAATAAACCCAAGGATCTATAGGTAAATGTTCCCATAAAAGGTTTTTTGGCTGGTTGAGTTGGAGTTGATTCCAACCCATGTGGGGAATCGTCACCCCCGGTTCAGAACGAAACCGGCGGACTTTTCCTGGCACAATTCCTAATCCTGGTAAAGTTCCTTCGGCACTGGATTCAAACAAAATTTGTAATCCTAAACAAATACCCAGGAACGGTTTACCAGAGGCGATCGCATCTTTAATCGGTTGTTCCAAACCACGCGATCGCAAATGTTGTACCGCCGGATCAAATGCTCCCACTCCTGGTAAAACTATAGCATCTGCTTTTGCCAACTCTTGAGAACAATAAGTAACCAGAGGAGTCGCCCCAGCTTTTTCTAATCCTTTGCAAACAGAGTGCAAATTTCCCATATCGTAATCAACAACTGCAATCACTGCCATTTAGCTGCTCCTTGTAAATTTATGAGGGAGGGCTTTTAATTATTCTAATTCTAATTATTATTTATAATGCAAAAAAAAATACTATTAACTTCTTTTGACATTTGGTTAAGCCAACAAGAGTCAAATTCATCCGATGACTTGTTACTCGCACTAGCCAAAATGGCTTCACTCCCCCATGATTTAAATTTTTTGCCCCGTTTACCTGTAGACGTGCAACTGGCAAGTTCCCGCGTCATTGCCAAAATCAATGAACTCCAACCAGACTACATTATTTGTTGTGGCATGGCGGAAACTCGTTCCCAATTAAGCGTAGAAGTCCTTGCCCGTGGTACAGGCATCTTGCCTGTAAAATCTCCAAATTCTCTCGACATCTTGCCTCAAGAGTCTATAAATTCCCCTGAAAATATTTTCCAAACCAGCGTTGATCTCGAAAAATTATTAGTCCAAACAGCAGCAGTTGAGATCAGCTACGACTGTGGTAAGTTTGTCTGCGAGGGACTTTATTATAAAGTATTGGACTATTTACACCAGTTCCAACTGTCAATTAAGTGTATTTTTGTTCATGTCCCAATTTTAAATCCAGAAAATTCGCCAGAGATAATTGCCGATTTCGTTTTGATCATTAACAACTTGGCACTTCTCTAGAGAGATTAACGTCTGTTTAAACAAATTTACTCAGTATTATGTTGCCACTATTACTTGCTTTCACCCTTGCTCAAGCTGTTCCTGCCACGCCACCACCAGAAGAAATATTACAAATACAATCAGTCCGTCCTTTACCGGGAAAATTGGATTCATTACCAGTATTTAACAGCAATAGTCCAGAACTGGTATCAGAAGAAGGAATTTTACTTTCTACCTTTCCAGAAACGGGAAAAAAAGTCCCATCAGCCCATTTAGATTTTCCCTTGCGCGGACAGTTTGATATTTTTGCCCATCATATTGCCAAAGCTGACCCACCGGAAAATTTACGTTCTTTGTATTTGGGCATCATCTTACATAACCCTGGTTCTCAACCAGTGACAGTAAATATATTGCAAGGTGCGAGTTATTTAAGTCAACCAGATGCCCCGTTTAAGGAAATAGCATCTTTAATTCCCAATGACTTAGGCACAGTTTTTTCTGGTCCTGGGAGTCGGGTTATGTCTGATATTTTGAGAGGGAAAAGACAAGATATTTTTCCTCCCCAAATTGTTATTCCCCCAGGGGAAAGCCAGATGTTATTAAATTTACCCATTCCCGTTCAAGGATTAACACCCCCTTTAAATGGTCGGTCTACATATTTACGACTGCGAAGTAATGGTAATGTTTATGCTGCTAGTTTAGCGATGTTTGCCCGCATAAATACTGACAGTAGTGAACGTGCGCCGAATTTATCAGAATGGCAAAATTTATTAGATAATGGTGAATTATCCACACCCAGAGATAAAGTCCCCACACCCATCACAGGAAACAACAAACCGACAATTTACGGGCGTGTAGCCGGAGTATCCAAGGGTTCTCGATGGTTAGCAGACATAGTAGATGCCCCAAAAAGCAAGTATTTAACCATTCCCCAACCTGGTGCAGCCTTTTCCTACGGTTTGAGTACCTTACATGGAGGAACATTAGGCACAAATCAAATTCAAACCGCACCCATGTTAGTCCGCTATCCTGACACCGCTTATTACGCTCATGGTAATTATGGGACTCAATATAGTCTCAAGTTACCTTTATACAACAATACTCAAAATCCACAAACTGTGAGTGTTGCGATTCAAACTCCACTCAAAGAAAATCAATTAAGTAAACCTGGACTCCGCTTTTTCAACTTACCGACTCGTCAAATCTTTTTCCGAGGAACTGTACGCTTGCGTTATCAAGATCAGGGAAAATGGCAAAATAAATTTGTACATTTAGTTCAGAAGCGCGGTGAATTAGGAGAACCATTAGTCTCATTAGATATAAAACCAGGAAATACATCTTTAGTCCAAGTAGACTTTCTGTATCCACCAGATGCTTCACCACCACAGGTTTTAACTGTGTCAACTCAAGCCAAGTAGTTCAACATCACCAAGTCGGATCCCCGACTTCTTTAAGAAGTCGGGGATCTTTTGAAGACTTCTAAGAAGATGTTAGCAAAGTTAAAAAATGAGTAAAAAAGCTATCAGGGTATAAATTAACATGAATTGTAAATTTCAGGATATTTTCATAGCAATTGCCAAAAATTACTAATTTAACGAAGTTAAGGACAATTGTCTCAAGTTAATTTTTTTTCACATAAGGCTACAACCAAGTTGTACAATGATTGCCAAAATTGTTATTGAAGAACTTTGCTTAACTTCGTTAAATTCGCACATACTATCGAGAATTTGAGCAATAATGAAGCTCTTCAGATTAAACTTCAGTGTCTAATCTAAAATTCTTTGTTAGGATAACGAAAATGAGTATAAAAAGAATGGAATTGGCTAAACAAACTGCAAGAAAGCATCAAGAAAATATCCAAAAAATCCTAGAACATCGCTTGCAAGTAGCGAGAACGCAGGATGGATATCCTGATTCTGACAATTTACCTAACTAGCAACTTACATTAATATCATTGAAGGCAGAGCCTTCTAGAATTCATTCCCAGTCTCTGACTGGGAATGAGATGACTTGAGTTGTTTGCGAGATAGATGTTTTCCGTTAAGTTGACACCATTTTACCCATTACTCATTACGTGGCGTTTAAAATCTCATCATCTACAGAAAAATCAACTTCTTTTTTATCTGCACCAGTCGCTAAATAGTCATTTTCTAAAGAGTCTTGCAAACCAGAAATTAAATCATATTTAGGTTGCCAATTTAATTCTATTTGCGCTTTATTCACCGATGCAAAGAAATGCTGCACCCGCATGGGAAAAGCCTTGCGTTTACCGAAATCAAACTTTTTCGGATCATAATGGACAATTTTAATATCATCAGCAGACTTACCAACAGCCACAGCACAAGCGCGGGCTAAACCGTCGAAAGTGACAAAGCGATCGCCCGAAATATTATAAATCTGTCCAATTGCTTGATCATTCCCAATTATCTGGGTCATCGCTTGAGCTAAATCCCAGACATGACCAAGCTGAGTGATGTGCATTCCATTTCCGGGAATACAAATCGGGCGATCGCGCACAATTCTATCAAAAAACCAACTTTCCAAAGGATTATAATTTTGCGGTCCGTAGATATAAGTAGGACGAATAGAAGTAAAGGGGATTCCCAACTGCTTGAGGTAAGCTTCCGTTTCATGTTTACCCTTGTGACGACTCTTAGGATCAACAGCATCCCCTTCTAAATGGGGCATTTGGTCAGATTTGAGGTAAACACCCGCAGAACTCATATAAACAAAATGTTTGACCCGTCCTTGAAAAATTTCTGCCAGAGGTTGTGTATCCGTTAGTTCCCTACCATTATTGTCAAAAACGACATCAAAACTTTCTGGTGCTAACTTTTCTTGAAGTTGAGTTGAGTTAGTGCGATCGCCTATAATTTGTCCTACCCCCGCAGGCGCAGCATGATTACCACGATTGAACAAAACCACGTCATGTCCATCCTTAATCAGCAGTTGAGTCAAATACACGCCAATAAACCGAGTTCCACCGATAACCAGAATCCGCATAATTTTCTAATTCCTGAATAAAAATCACCCTTATTTGTAGAGGTTATCAGGTTGTAGTATCACTAGAGGAACATCTTTTGGTAGGATTATATCTTCTATTCAATCTAGAGATTTTCTGACTTCTGGATCACAGTGAGGAATATTTAATATAGCGGTATGCAGTTGGATGAGAACATAAACTTGTCATAGAACTTAGGCAGCACAAGACTTTAAACTCTGTCACCTGTCACCTGTCACCTGCTATATCACCTCATTAAAATAGCCTAATTACCTTCCACCCATTCAACTTAACCGTGTCCCTAGAATATGCCTTAGTTCATGAGTGGTTAACCCCTCAAGCCACAGGAGGTTCAGAACTCGTAGTCCAGGAAATATTAAATCACATTGACGCTGATTTATACGCCCTGATAGATTTTGAATCCAGCAATCCAGAAAGTTACCTGTACAAACGTCAAATTGGCACAACGTTTTTACAGAAATTTCCCCAAGCCCGTCAAGGAGTCCAAAAATATTTACCCTTATTACCCTTGGCTATTGAGCAATTGGATTTGCGAGAATATGAAGTCATCTTATCTTCATCTCATGCTGTAGCTAAAGGAGTCTTAACCACCCCTAATCAATTGCATATCTGTTATAGCCATAGCCCCATGCGCTACGCTTGGGATTTAACCTTTGATTATCTCAAGCAAAGCAAACTAGGGCAAGGAGCAGTCGGCTGGATCACCCGCCAAATCCTCCATAATTTGCGGCAATGGGACGTAATTAGTGCCAATCGAGTAGATTACTTCATTGCCAACTCTCAACACACAGCCAGACGGATTTGGCGTTGCTATCGTCGAGAAGCAACCGTCATCTATCCACCAGTCAACCTAGATGAATGTCTCTTTTCCTCGGAAAAAGAGGATTTTTACCTGATAGTTTCTCGGTTAGTTAGTTATAAACAAGTTTCCTTAATTATTGAGGCTTTTAATCACCTAAAAAAACCCTTGATCATTATTGGCACAGGTCCCCAAATGAACAAACTACGGGAAATAGCCCAACCACATATTCAAATCTTAGGATGGCAACCCGATCATATCGTCAAAAATTATATGTCCCGTGCCAAAGCCTTTGTTTATGCAGCTTGCGAAGACTTTGGCATTGCCCTAGTTGAAGCCCAAGCTTGTGGAACTCCCGTAATTGCCTATGGTGCAGGTGGTGCATTAGAAACAGTTAGAGATATTCAGACACATCCTGATACAGGAACTGGTATATTATTTAAAATCCAAACAGTAGGAGCTATAGTAGATGCCGTAGAAAAATTTGTAGATCATCAGCATTTATACAATTACGAGTATATACAAACACACGCTAATCAATTTTCTCGCCAGGTTTTTGCAGAACGTTATCTAGGTTTTGTGAATGAATGTCGTGAAAAAGGAGTTTACCAAAAGTAAACATCGGCCTTTTGTATTTATTTTCTGAGAAGAGTGCAAATTTTTCCTCAAAATTACTGCCTTTTAGCTTTAAGATTGGGACTATGTGTGGTGTGGATTATAAAGGAGTATGATGACTGCCCAGAGTTCACTCCTCTCCGGCAAGCGATACCCGCGGAAGGATAACGGTACATCTGTGACTGTTTTATCAAAACGTGGTCAAAAAGTTAAACAGCCAAAGGTGAAATCCAGAAGTTTATCTTTTGAGGGTTTATACGGAGAGTTTTTTAAACGACTGTTTGATATAGTTTTTTCATTGTCGGTCTTGATTTTGTTTTCTCCCATCTACATGATATTGGCCTTATTGATAGCCATAAGCTCAAAGGGTCCGATCTTTTATGTTCAAGAACGGGTGGGCAAAAACTACCGCAGCTTCAATTGCATTAAGTTTCGCACCATGGTCAACAATGCTGACGAAATTCTTGTCGAAATGATGGCTACATCACCTAACCTCCGAGCAGAATTTGAAGACAATTTTAAGCTGAAAACAGACCCAAGAATCACTAAAATTGGTCACTTTTTGCGAATTACCAGCTTAGATGAATTTCCCCAATTTTGGAATGTTCTCAAAGGAGATATGAGTGTAGTTGGTCCAAGACCTTTAGTAGCGGAAGAATTAATCAAATATGGTGATTATATCAATCATGTTTTAACGATTCGTCCTGGAATTACTGGTTTGTGGCAAGTATCCGGGCGTAATGATATTCCATATCCTCGCCGGGTGCAAATAGACCTCCATTATGTCAATTTTAGGAATTTTTGGCTCGATTTGTGGATTATCCTCAAAACAGTTAATGTTGTCATCATGCCCAAAAATAAAGGAGCTTACTAAGTAAGTACAACAATTCCCTCTTATGGGGCAACATTATGCCCCAAAAACTATTTTCGATAGCAGGCAATAGGCAATAGGCAATAGGCAATAGGCAATAGGCAAGAGTGAAGAGGGTTTGGGCGATTTTACTTTTCTTTACACAGATTGGTTTTATTGTGTTCACCTACTTACACACTTTAGTTTTATTCTGTTCACCTACTTAAAATCAGGAATACTAATTGACATAACCCTATAATTATTTGTTAAATTGTTTTTTAACCAAAATATTTGTTGAACCTGATTTAATAGCGACTAAATATTTGCAGCCTGACTATTGGGCAGTTATGTCACTTAACTGCTAATTTATATCAGACTGTTTGTAATCTTCAACTAAAAACAACAAGGCATCACCAAGCATGACACAAAGAAAACGAGCTTTAATTACTGGTATTACTGGTCAAGATGGTTCTTATTTAACTGAACTGTTACTAGAACAAGGTTATGAAGTACACGGAATTATTCGCCGTACTTCCACCTTTAACACAGACAGAATTGATCATATGTATGAAGATCCTCATAACGAGGGCGCAAGGCTATTTCTCCACTATGGTGATTTGACAGACGGAACAACACTGCGGCGGATTTTAGAAGAAGTTAAACCTACAGAAATTTATAATTTAGGCGCTCAATCCCACGTCCGGGTCAGCTTTGATTCACCTGAATATACAGTAGATGCTGTAGGTATGGGGACATTACGGTTATTAGAAGCAATCCGCGATTATCAACACCGTACTGGGATTGAAGTCCGCTTCTATCAAGCTGGTTCTTCGGAAATGTATGGTTTGGTGCAAGCAGTTCCTCAAAGTGAAACCACACCTTTTTATCCCCGCAGTCCCTACGCTTGTGCTAAGGTGTACGCTCACTGGCAAACCATAAATTACCGCGAATCTTACAATTTATTTGCTTGTAACGGTATTCTTTTTAATCATGAATCTCCAAGACGGGGCGAAACATTTGTTACCCGCAAAATTACTAGAGCCATAGCCCGCATTGTTGCTGGTAAACAAAAAAATATCTTCATGGGTAATTTGGACTCCAAGAGAGATTGGGGCTATGCGAAAGATTACGTCAAAGCTATGTGGTTGATGTTGCAGCAAGAGCAACCGGATGATTATGTGGTGGCTACAGGTGAAACCCATTCAGTGAAGGAGTTTCTGGAGTTAGCATTTAGTTATGTTAATCTCGATTGGCAGAAATACGTAGAATTTGATCAACGTTATCTGCGTCCTGCTGAAGTGGATTTACTAATTGGTGATCCCACTAAAGCCCAGCAGAAATTAGGCTGGCAACCATCGGTAACATTTAAAGAACTGGTTGCGCTAATGGTGGAAGCTGATTTACAAGCTGTGGGTTGTACTTCCTCCAATGGGAATGGTGGAAAACAAATTCAAGATATTGCTACTACCCGTCAAGAATTCGGATCTCTACACTTTTAATTCAGATCAAGGATAATAATATGACAGCCTTAGAATTAGAAAATAAACGAATTCTTGTCACTGGTGGGGCGGGTTTTCTCGGCCGTCAGGTGATAGATCAATTATGTCAGCATGGCGCTAACAGTGAGAAAATTACTGTAACGCGATCGCACGACTGTGATCTACGAGTATGGGAAAATTGCCAACGGGCAGCAGATCAACAGGATATTATCATTCACCTAGCTGCCCATGTTGGTGGCATTGGTCTAAATCGAGAAAAACCCGGTGAGTTATTTTATGATAACTTGATCATGGGGACTCAGTTAATTCATGCAGCTTATCAACAGGGGATAGAAAAGTTTGTCTGTGTAGGAACTATTTGCGCCTATCCTAAGTTTACCCCTGTACCATTTAAAGAAGATGACATCTGGAATGGTTATCCAGAAGAGACTAACGCCCCCTATGGAGTGGCGAAAAAAGCCCTGTTAGTGCAACTGCAATCTTATCGTCAGCAGTATGGGTTTAATGGTATTTACCTGTTACCTGTAAACTTGTATGGACCTGAAGACAACTTCAACCCCAGCAGTTCTCATGTAATTCCCGCTTTAATTCGTAAAGTGCAAGAAGCCCAAACTAGGGGAGAAAAGCAACTTCCTGTTTGGGGTGATGGTTCTCCTACCCGTGAGTTTTTGTATTCTACGGACGCAGCACGGGGAATAGTCATGGGAACACAGTTTTATAATGATGCTGAACCCGTCAATTTAGGAACTGGTTACGAGATATCCATTAAAGACTTAATCACCCTGATTTGCGAATTAATGGAGTATGACGGGGAAATTGTTTGGGAAACCGACAAACCCAATGGTCAACCCCGACGTTGTTTGGATACGGAAAGAGCAAAACAGGCTTTTGGTTTTACTGCTGAGGTAGAATTTAGAGAAGGCCTGAAAAATACTATTGATTGGTGGCGGAAAACCGCTACATAAGAGTATCTCGTTCCCAGTCTCCGACTGGGAATGCTTCATAGAGTCTCTGACTCTAGTATATATAGAAG
Source organism: Anabaena sp. 54 (assembly GCF_017355725.1). NCBI lineage: Bacteria > Bacillati > Cyanobacteriota > Cyanophyceae > Nostocales > Nostocaceae > Anabaena > Anabaena sp. 54. The sequence goes on along the minus strand of NZ_JAAVWA010000005.1, from coordinate 69,783 downwards.
GCAGAGCCTTCTTAATTCATTCCCATACAGAGTATGGGAACGAGGGAAATCTAAAATCTAAAATCTAAAATTGTCACAACTAACTAAAAAGGAATTGCGACGGGTTTTACTCCAAAAACGTCAGTCTATGACATTATTAGAATGGCGGGGGAAAAGCGATCGCCTCACCACCAATATCCAAAACTCGGTTATATTTAATCAAGCAAATACAATTCTGGCTTTTTTTAGCTTTCGTCAAGAACCTGATATTAGCTCGCTATATACCAACACTAACAAACGTTGGGGTTTTTCCCGTTGTGTTGATAAATCTCTAGTTTGGCATTCTTGGCAACCTGATGACACAATTAATATCGGCGCTTATGGGATTACAGAACCTCACCACGAAGCACCGATAATTGACATTGAGGAAGTAGATTTAATTATTGTTCCCTGCGTGGGTTGTGATGTCCAAGGATACCGCTTAGGTTATGGTGGGGGATATTATGACCGTTTGTTAAATTCTCCCGGTTGGGAGACGAAAGCGACTATAGGAGTAGTTTTTGATTTTGCTTATTTATCTCAATTACCGGTTGATAGTTGGGATAAGCCTTTAGAAAGGGTAATTACAGAAAATGGAGATTGAAGATGAATGAACCACAGAGGCACAGAGGTCACAGAGAAATGAGGGTTTGAGAGATGTTTTGCGTAAGTCCTGATTTTATTAAATCGGAAATTTTTGATAAGATAAAAATATCATCTTGTTGGCGATTTGAATTTACAATTATATTCAATTTATAAATATGCGTATTGAAGAATTACATTTACAAAACTTTCGAGGTTTTCGAGAACTTAAATTAACGCTTCCCTCTGATTTGGCTGTGTTTATTGGAGTCAATGGTTCAGGTAAATCATCTATTTTAGATAGTATTGCTATATTTTTATCTCAATATGTATATCAATTAAGATCAGGGGATAAATTTGATCTAAAAGATGATGATATTAACATCAATTCAAATACAGTTTCAATATCTACTCTTGTTAAAGTTGACTCACAGAATAAGTTGGACTGGAAAATTTGTAAAAAGAGAGATAAAACTCAATTGGAAATATACACGAAAGAAATTGATAATTATGCTAAAGAAACCATTTCAAAATTAACAGATAGTAGTGATGATTTAAGCAATTTTTTGATTGAAAATTCGATCATAGAAACTGATGATAATTATAATCATTGTCCTTTGCCAATTATAGTTTATTATCAAACAAACCGAATATTTATAAAATCTTCAGCCATCAATGAGATGAGTGAGGAAGAAAGAGAAAATACTTACGGAAGTCGGCTTATTGGTTATCAAAAAGCCTTTTCAGGGAATATAAATGATTTTAGAGATTTCTTATATTGGTTTAAAAAAGAAGAAGAATATGAAAATGAAGTTAGATTAAGAGAAGATGCCAATTTTAGAAATCCACGTCTTCAAATCATAAGAAAAGTATTAGAAACATTTTTAGAAAACTTTCCTAATGCGGAATTTTCCGATTTACACATAGTGCGTGCAAATTCTAAAAGAGAAGGTGGTATTCGTCGTTTAAGTAAACCTTCGTTAGTTATTAAAAAAAATGGTGAAAACTTCAAACTAGATCAACTTTCCGACGGGGAAAAAACCTTACTAATGATAGTGGTTGATATCGCAAGACGGTTAGCAATTTTAAATCCTAGTATTAATAATCCTGCCGAACTGCTAGAAAAAGGAACAGGAATAATATTAATTGATGAAATAGATTTACATTTACATCCTCAATGGCAAAGAATTGTCATTCCGAGTTTTAGAAAAACATTTCCCAACTGTCAATTTATTGTTACTACTCATTCTCCTCAAGTTTTGAGTGGAGTCAACCGAGAAAACGTATTTATTTTAGAAGATTCAGAAATCGTAGAAACACCACATACTTTTGGTAGAGACAGTAACTCAATTCTTTCTGAGGTTATGGGTGTGGAAAAAAGACCTGTGAAAATGCAGGAAAGAATAGACAAATGTTTTGAAATGATAGATAATGATAACTTAGAAGAAGCTAAACTAGAACTGCAAAAGTTATCTGAATCATTGGGAAATAATGATCCAGATATGATTCAAGCTTATACACTTATTGACTTTTTAAACAGGGTAGAATGAAACGCATTATCAAAGGTTATGAACCTCCATGTCTTTTACAATATCGTCAAATAAATGGGGCAAATTATGACGGATATAGTCCAAAAAAGTCTTTAAAAGAGGCATTATTGACTGAACAAGGTTATATCTGTTGCTATTGTATGCGACGAATATCTGAAGAGAATATGGAAATTGAGCATTGCGAACCACAAAGTAAATATCCAGAATTACAAATAAATTATAAAAATCTCCTTGCTTCTTGTTCAGGTAATCGTGGTAGTAAAAAGGATAATCAGCATTGTAATCCAAGAAAAGGCGATGCAGAAATAACTATTAATCCATGCGATTCTACTAAAAATTGTGAAAATTATATCAAATATAGTTCTACTGGAAAAATTTTTTCTGATGATGAAACTATCAATCATGAACTAAATGAAATTTTAAATCTTAACCTTCAAACTCTCAAGGATAATCGTCAAACCAAATTATTTACTGTAATTAATGCGTTAAATAAAAAATTCCCTAATAAAACTTGGTCAAAAGAAGCTATCAAAAAGAAACTAGAGGAACTTAGTAGCAAAGATGCAGAAGGCAAATATACTGAATATGTCCAATATATTGTTTGGTATTTAAGCAAAAGATTAAATAACCCTTAAACCGTGTAATAAGGTACTCTCACATCATGATCAAATCTGATATCTTCTGTAAAAATTATGTAGAAGTTATCAGGTGGAGTCATGAGTAAAATTAACGGATTTGTAGATCGTCGTAAATTCTTAAAATTCGTAGGTTTAAGTACCTTGAGTATGGGTACTTTGACTGCTTGTAATGAAATCATTACTAACCGTTCAGAAATTACAATTCCTGAAAATAATCCTAATCCTAATCCAGTGAGTGCAGAGGAAGCAAAAAGAAGATTAATAGCAGGAAACAGAAGATTTGTTAATCAAAATCGTCAATATCCCAATCAATCAAAAAGACGTTTACAATCAGTTTCTAAAAAACAGTATCCTTATGCAGCAATATTAGGATGTGCAGATTCTCGCGTACCTCCAGAAATAATTTTTGATCAAGGATTAGGAGATTTATTTGTCGTGCGTATAGCCGGTAATATTGCCAGTAATGAAACTGTTGGGAGTTTAGAATATGCTACTGCTAATTTAGGAACACAATTAATAGTTGTTCTAGGTCATAAAGGATGTGGTGCAGTATCAGCAGCAATTGACAATCAACCAGATGATGGTAAAATTAACTCTGTAGTTGATGGCATTAAGCCAAGTTTGTCTCAACCTCAAAGAACAAGAAGTAATATTAATGATGATAACAATCCAGTGATTAATAATATTGAATACCAAGCTAGGAAATTGCAGAATAGTTCACAAATTATAGATAGATTAATCCGTGATGACAGATTAAAAATTATCGGTGCTTACTATGATATTAATACTGGTAAAGTTAGATTTTTAACTTGATATTTATTCCTCTTTTTTTCTTTATCTGCGTTTATCTGCGTTTATCTGCGTTTACAAGCTACCATGAATCTTCAACTCAAAACAAATCATATAGAAATTATCAAAAATCATGCACAAAAAACCTATCCAGATGAATGTTGTGGGCTAATTTTAGGTTATAAAAATAGTGAATATAAAATTGTAGTAGAAATCATCCCCACAGAAAACATCTGGAATACAGAAAAAGGCAATTTTACAGAGGACCAAAAACATAGTACCAGCAGAAGATATGCAATATCGCCCCAAGTCATGTTACACACGCAAAAAGCAGCGAGAAACCGTAATTTAAATATTATTGGCATCTATCATTCCCATCCTGATTCTCCAGCTATTCCTTCAGAATGGGATAGAATATACGCTTGGCCAGAATACTCTTATGTGATATCATCCGTACAAAATGCTCAAGCTGGTGAACTGCAAAGCTGGACTCTTGATGACAACCACCAATTTCAAGCCGAGACAATTGAACTGATAAAATTAGCAAATTTAAGTTAACATTAATACTCCGCGCTGATTCCTACAACTGCTATGCTAAATCCCAACCTGGATGAAATCCAGTTGACGAAAGACGACTACGAACGCTATTCCCGCCACTTAATTTTGCCAGAAGTGGGCATGGAAGGGCAAAAACGCCTAAAAGCCGCCAGTGTACTCTGTATCGGTACAGGTGGACTAGGTTCACCATTACTGTTATATCTTGCAGCAGCAGGTATAGGCAGAATTGGTATTGTTGATTTTGATGTTGTGGACACCTCTAACCTGCAACGTCAAGTTATTCACGGGACATCCTGGGTAGGTAAACCCAAAATCGAATCAGCAAAAAACCGGATTCATGAAATTAACCCCCATTGTCAGGTTGATTTGTATGAAACCCGTCTGAGTGCAGAAAACGCTTTAGATATTATCCGTCCTTACGATATCGTAGTTGATGGCACTGATAACTTCCCAACGCGGTATTTAGTCAACGACGCTTGCGTATTGTTAGATAAACCCAACGTCTACGGTTCTATCTTCCGTTTTGAAGGACAAGCAACCGTCTTTAACTATGAGGGTGGTCCTAACTATCGTGACTTGTACCCCGAACCACCACCACCAGGAATGGTTCCTTCTTGTGCAGAAGGTGGAGTGCTGGGGATTTTACCGGGAATGATTGGCATTATCCAAGCTACGGAAACAGTGAAAATTATTCTGGGCAATGGTACTACCTTGAGTGGTAGGCTGGTGCTTTATAATGCCTTGGATATGAAATTCCGGGAGTTGAAACTGCGTCCTAACCCCATCCGTCCAGTTATTGACAAGCTAATAGATTACGAACAATTCTGTGGTATTCCCCAAGCCCAAGCTGAAGAAGCGAAACAGCAAATGGAAATTCAAGAAATGACTGTGAAGGAGTTGAAGGCGTTATTAGATGGTGGGGCAAAGGATTTTGTGCTGCTAGACGTGCGTAATCCTCATGAGTATGAAATTGCGAGAATTCCTGGTTCTGTGTTAGTCCCTTTACCAGATATTGAAAATGGTGATGGTGTGGCTAAGGTGAAGGAATTACTCAATGGACACCGTTTAATTGCTCATTGTAAACTGGGTGGACGTTCCGCGAAAGCCTTGGCTATCTTGAAGGAAGCGGGGATTACTGGGACAAATGTTAAAGGGGGAATTAATGCTTGGAGTCAAGAAGTGGATGCTTCTGTTCCTCAGTATTAATCATTTTTTTTCAGGATTGTTGATCATGTTTAGCTTAAACCTATAACTATCTCCAGTCCGATGTTAACAGCAAGATACCCGATATTTTAGATAGTTGGGTATCTTGTGATGATGTATATAGAGGCATCTATTTTAGTTATTGATATAATTTATACAAAAAAATCTTTAAAAAATACCAAAATTGTCCATTACTTATACTTCTTTTAAAGTGTAAGATGTCTAAAGTTTGCACAAACTTCATGAAAAATTTAGCCATAACAGTTTCCAGCTAGAAGAGGACATCCCCTAATCATAAAACATGGCTTGAGCAGAATGTGGTATTACCCTTGCTGCTTGATTTAGATACTAAAAGACTTTTCGCTTTCCTGCTATCAATAAACAGGGATTGAGGGTAAATTTACTTTCAAAAACTCAACTTGAGCAGTACCTATCGTCACAGCAACTTGCCGAAACAATAATATATTGCATTATGGATACGCTTTCCACAACTAAGTCTAAGATTCTGATTGTAGATGATGATGTCAGTGTCCGTAACCTGATTCAGCGTTTCTTGAGTCGTAAATATGAGATAGAATCAGCCGCGGACGGTAAAACGGCTCTTGTTGCTTTTGAAAAATTAAATCCGGCTTTAGTGATTCTTGACTGGAATTTACCAGATGCAAATGGATATAAACTGTGTCAAGAGATGCAGAGCCGTACTAATGCTTTGGTAATGATGCTTACTAGTCGCAATGATGAAGCTGATAAGATCAAGGTTTTAGCTGCCGGTGCGGATGATTTTTTAACTAAACCATTTAGTTTGGGTGAGGTGGAAGTTAGGGTGGAAGCACTATTAAGGCGTGTTCGCTATATTCAGCCTAGTGTTTCACAACGTCTCACTTTTAATCAGTTGTCTATTAATTCGGAAGCACGGGAGGTTACACTCAATAATAAGGCTTTGCCTTTGACTGCTTTGGAGTTTAATATTTTACATTTTCTGGCTACCCATCCTAGACAAGCATGGAGTCGTACTCAATTAATTCAAAAGATTTGGGGGTGTGATTATGTGGGTGATGGGCGCGTTGTTGATGTGCATATTGGTCAATTACGCAAGAAAATGGAGGCTGATTCTAGTATGCCGGAGTTTATTAAGACGGTACGGGGTTATGGCTATAAGTTTGATCCACCTGAAAATACCACAGTTTAAATTTGGCGAAATATGATGGTTGTGATGGCTTAACAATTTGCTCAAATCTGGGCTTGATGAGATGATTTAGGTGATTAATCGGTAGATATTGGGGCTAAAGTCTGTCAGGGAGTCGTATCTACTCAAGCCTCGGATAAAACCTTTAATTTTTTGCTTCTATAGGATATTCTCTGGTTTAGGAACAACTGCACTGTTAGCTTTAAAAAATATATATGCAAATTACTCTAATGACTTTTAACCTCCGCTATGATAAACCAGATCCTGGGGTGCGTCAGTGGAAAAAGCGTGTAGGGGCGATCGCTTCTTTAATTCAACATTACAAACCGGATTTGCTGGGTACACAGGAGGGTAAATCTCATCAACTGGCGGATTTACAGGCGCTCTTACCTGAATATAACATTATTGGGGGCGATCGCACTGGGACAGGAACGGGTGAACATTGTGCAATTTTCTACAACCCACAATGTCTGAAACTTCAGGAAACACAGGATTTTTATCTCAGTGATACTCCAGAAATTCCTGGTAGCATCACTTGGGGAACTCGTTTACCACGTATGGCTACTTGGGCTAATTTTGAAGTTGCTAATCCTGGTCTATCTTTAACTATATTAAATACCCATCTAGATCACGAAAATGCCAAATCTAGGGAGTTAAGTGCAGCTTTAATTAGTCAACGGTTGGCGGAATTTCCGTTAAAAAACTACTTACTGCTAACGGGGGATTTTAACGCTAATCCTGATACTCTAGAACGGCAAATTTTTCTATCCCCTTTAGCTAATGGCAAACAATTACAAGATCCTTTAGAGACTCTGCCTCTAGAACAACAGAAAACTTTTCATAATTTTACGGGTCAAGCCTGGGATGCTATTGATACTATATATTGCGATCGCTGCGCTGACCAAAGGTATCGCTCTTTCTCAGTAGAACAAGTCATTATTGATCGTCAACAGTGGGAAGGGGTGTGGCCTTCTGACCATTTTCCAGTGATTGTAAAATTAACAATAGTTTCATGATTTGAACTGTGTAGGTGCAGGAATTTTTCGACCTAACTCTTGAGCAGTTTCTATCCATTCCTGCATAATAATTTCTATATTTTGCAGTGCTTCTTGATAAGTTTCTCCCTAAAGTTACAAGTTCAAAAGCGATCGCACATCCCCAAACATGAACTGCTTGCAGCAGCACTTCGCTATCGCACATCACCACATCTCTAAACAGCAAACTGACAAGTCAGCGCTTGCGTGATCGCTCATCCCCACATCCCCAAAACAATGATTCATAATCAATATTCCTAAATATTTTAACTCACAGCATATTCTGTAAACTGCCTCATAAAAGGAGACTGAAAACCTAAGAGGCTCTTGCGTCTCTTTTATGGAGAATTAATACTAAAGTGCCAGTTTAATAAACTACGTAATCGGAAATTACTAAAGTTACGAAAGCCATATCCAAGTCTTTTGATTAATTTGAGTTTATTATTAATTCCTTCAACAGTACCACTCGTAGTTCTGCCATCAAAATAACCTACGACTTCACCAAACCATCTAATCATTGTTCCTATACTTTTGGGAAAATACGAAAGTCCATTGTGCATCCAATCTAATAAATTGATTATGCTTTTACCCCAAGACTTAGTAGATTTTCTCTGAATAGATTTTCGGCTCTACCGGACTTAGTATGCTAAACTGGAGGGAACTCTTAACTGGGAACTCTTAACAGGGAACAGGAAGAATGTCAGATATTAATGACTTTAAAGACTTAATAATTTGGCAAAAAGGAATGGATATTGCTCAAAGATGCTATTTCCTCACTAAACTTTTTCCCAAAGATGAGTTATATGGTATGGTTCAACAAATTAGAAGAAGTGCTGTATCTATTCGGTGCTAATATATCTCTTATGATATGGACGAAGATATAGAGGAGAATATATAAGATTTTTAAACATAGCTCAAGGGTCAGTTAATGAATTAGAAACTCATCTGATTTTATCTCACCGAGTAGGATTATGTTCAGAAAAAGATGTAGAAATGATTCTTAATTTATTAAAAGAAGAAAGCAGAATGATTATTAGTCTTATTAAAAAACTAGAAAATTAAAATTTTTCCCCTGTTCCCAGTTAAGAGTTCCCTGTTCCCTTCTCTCAATTTCTCGGTTTAGCATAACAAGTACCGAAGAGCCAGATTTTCTAAGGATTTATTTTTAAATGTTTGTATCATTTATCTTTGAATTTTATATCATTATATGAATTATACAAAATTTCTACTTACAGTTACGAAATCGCACTTCCCCACACCCTCAAACGCGAACTGACAAGTCAGCGCTTGCGCTATCGTACCATCCCACACCCCAAACAGCGATACCTTCGGTAAGCTTCGCTAACGCTCTCCCAACATCCCAAACAGCGAACTGCTTGCAGCAGCGCTAGTTCCCTCCGGGACGCTCCGCGAACGCGATCGCTCTCCCAACATCCCTAAAACAGCGATCTGCTGAAAGCAGCAGCGCTTCGCTATCGCCTCAATTCATCACCAGAATAAAAAATGATAAGATACTAATAAGATTTTATTCATATTAGAAACTTATGAATGTGAGTTTTCCGATACCAAAAGAACTTGAGTCTTATCTTGAGGTTCAGCTTCAATCTGGCAATTATGATACTGTAGCGGACTATTTTTTGATGTTGTTGCAGCAGGATCAACGGCGTAAGGATGCTCAAGCAAAATTAGCTAGTTTGTTGCAAGAAGGTTTGGACTCAGAAGCAGAACCTGTAACTCCTGAATATTGGCAAGATTTGCGCCGTTCAGTCTTTGGTAAGGCGCAGTAGTGAGTATGGCTTTCCAGGTAATTGTTCGCAATCGTGCTACCCAGGATATTAGACAACAAGCAAATTATATTTTGGTCAATGGCAATCGGGAATCAGGGGAGAAGTTTTTGGAGTTTGTTGAGTCTGCTTTTGCTCAATTGGCAATAACCCCCAATATGGGTAAGGTTGTGTTGTCTTTGTCTGATATGGGAACAATTCGTCAGTGGCGGATTAAGAATTTTAAGGACTATTTGATTTTTTATAAAGTCCAAGAGGAACAAGTGGAGGTTCTACGGGTTTTGCATGGAGCGAGAGATTTAGAGGATTTATTGCCATTCTTAGATGAGGAAGTTTAATTTTTTGATTCCTAGGTCGCGCTAGTTCCCTCCGGGACGCTACCGCGAACGCTATCGCACTCCCCACATCCCAAAACAGCTATATCTTCCCTTGACAAAATATTTTCATACAATTAACATGAAATTATCAAATAATTTATTGAAAGTATGATGTTTAGCTTAAGCGATATTCACCCCTTATCAGAGTTTCAGCGAGGAGCAAAGATGTTTCTGGATAAGTTAAAAGAAACTAAATCTCCTATTGTGCTGACTGTGAATGGTAAAGCTGCTGCTGTGGTTCAAGATGCTGAAAGTTATCAAAAAATGATTGATAGACTGGAATTACTGGAATCCGTTGCCAAGATACGTCAAAGTATAAATGAGTTTGAACAAGGTGAGGGTATGCCGTTAAATCAAGCATTTGCAGAATTTAAGGAAAAGTATGGCATACCGGATTGAGATTTTACTTAGTGCTATTGCTGATATTGAGAGTATTTTCCTGATAGGAAAAATTGGATAATGGTAAAAATTATGTTGCAAGCAATTGAAGGAATTTACAAAGATGGTAAGGTAGAACTTAAAGAATTACCATCTGATATTTCAGAAAGTTTTGTTATTGTCACTTTTTTAAAATCGAAAAAAAATCACAAAAAAGATCAAATAATGCTGTTTGGTATGTTTTCTGGAAATCAGCAGTCAACAGAAGCGGATTTTGAAATTGCTGAATTTCATGGGGATAGTGAAGACAGCTTAGACTGGTCATAAGTAATTATGAAATATGTCTTAGATACTCATGCTTTAATCTGGTTTCTTGAAGGTAATTTAAAGTTAGGTGCAAATGCTAAAACTATCCTTTCTGATCCTGATTCACATTTAGTTATTCCTGCGACTACTTTAGCAGAAGCTGTTTGGATTGTAGAAAGAGGTAGAACATCTATTCCTGCTCCTAAAGATGCAATTTTAGCAGTAGAAGCTGATCCTCGTGTGGTAATTTATCCCCTTGATCAAGATGTTATTGAAATGACTATGAATTTATCTGCTATTAATGAAATGCACGATAGACAAATTGCGGCAACTGTGTTAGTTTTAGCCAGTAAAGGTAAAATTGTGCGGTTATTGACGTGCGACCAAAATATAACTGCTTCAGGTTTAGTTGCTATTGTTTGGTAGTTTGTAAATGAAGTCTATTTTAGCGATCGCACCCCCACATCTCCAAACAGCGATTCCTGCGGAGCGCAACGCTTACGCATTCCCAACATCCCAAACAGCGATCTCATTCCCATACCCCCAAACAGCGATTCCTGCGGAGCGCAACGCTTACGCACTCCCAAACCCCAAAAGCGATTCCTAGGTCGCGCTTCGCTATCGCATTCCCCACATCCCAAAAAGCGAACTGCTTGCAGCAGCACTTCGCTATCGCATCCCCACATCCCAAAAGCGATTCCTAGGTCGCGCTTCGCTATCGCACCTCCACACACCCAAACAGCGAACTGCTTGCAGCAGCGCAACGCTTACGCACTTCCACATCCCCAAACAGCGAACTGCTTGCAGCAGCGCAACGCTTACGCACTCCCACACCCCAAAAAGCGATTCCTAGGTCGCGCTTCGCTATCGCATCCCCACATCCCCAAAACAGCGAACTGCTTGCAGCAGCGCTTCGCTATCGCATCCCCACATCCCAAAAAGCGAACTGCTTGCAGCAGCGCTTCGCTATCGCACCATCTCCAACAGCACAAAACTATAGTAGCTTTATACTTAGGGCTTGCTGAAAAAGTGTTTCTGGAAAGGCAAGGGAACATTCGTCTTTATGTAAATCACCTCTTATATAGAGAGAATAATAATCAAGCATTGCAGACTCATTTAAGCCGTTGATAGTAAATGTATTATCAGGTGATCTCCCACGCTTCTTACAATCTTCTTGATAGGAAATTGGAGAACCTTTTTCACAATAATCTGCCAAATAGTATTTTTTAGAAGAATCTTCTTTTTGATTGGCATTTCACCTTTCCAAATAAAAATGTCAACAGGCATAAAAATTACAACTCCCTTCTTAATCTCAAATAATTACCAAATCATCCCCAAGTTCAAAACAAAACCCTTCAAAACATCTTCCCCCGAAACCGTAGCAGGAGATTTCAAAACCTCAACCTCCTTACCAGGTATATAAATTTCCACTTGACGAGATTTCCAATTGATTAATATACCCAAACGCACACCATTATCTATATATTCCTTCATCTTTTCCTGTGTAGTCTTCAAACTATCACTAGAAAAAAGTAACTCAATTACAAAATCAGGACAAATGGGAGGAAATTTTTGTTTTTCCTCATCAGTTAAATTATTCCATCTTTCTAACTTTACCCAAGCAGCATTAGGGGAGCGAATAGCACCATTTGGTAAAATAAATCCGACATCAGAACCAAAAACTACACCTTGTGATTTGTCATCGTTCCAATTTGCTAATTGAGCAGTTAAACCAGAATTAATATTGCCAGTTATCCCACCCAATAAAGGTTTTAATAAAAGACTACCATCAGCATTACGTTCAATTTTGATTAATTCATTGATTTGGCAGATTTCAAAGAATTGATCATCAGTTATTTGAATTGATGGAGGTAGATAGAGAGTGATAAATTCTAAACCAATGTCATAACTTGCTCATATTCTTCCTTATGACTTTGCAAAGCATCCCAGACATCAACTTTTTGCTGAAGATTCAACCAAAGTCTATGTCCATTTCCCAAAGCTTTACCAAGACGAATTGCAATATCTACAGTAATTGATTTTTCACCATTAATAATTTCCTGAATTGTTTGATTAGATACTCCTAAAATTTCAGCAAAATTGCTAGGATTAATATCTAAATCATCTAAAATATCTGCAATTATTTCACCAGGATGTATTGGTCTTACTAATCTATCTTGAGTAATATCTTGCAAATTATTCATAATTAATACTCCTTAATAATTTGGTTGGCTTTATTTAACGATGTTCAATCATTCAATACTATATTAACACAACATTCATTAATGGTAATCTTCTAAATTGACATCATAAGCATCCCCATCTTCAAATTTAAACGTTATCCGCCAGTTTCCTGATACCTTAATTGACCAAGTTCCTTTTCTGTCTCCTTTTAATTCATGCAAATCATATCCCGGTAATTTTATATCGTCTACCATTAAAGCTGAGTCTATAACTTCAAGCCTAATTCTAATTTTCTTTTCTAAATTTGCAGGAACTCCTTTATTAAAATTTTCTCTGAATAGATTTTGTAATGCTTTACTTTTAAATGTTTGAATCATCTTGAATTTTATATCATTATGTAGATTATACAAAGTTTCTACCTACAGTTACGCGATCGCACCCCACATTTCCAAACAAGCGATCTCACTCCCACACATCCCAAAAAGCGATTCCTAGGTCGCTTTTCGCTATCGCACCCCACATCCCAAACAGCGATTCCTAGGTCGCTTTTCGCTATCGCACCCCAACATCCCCAAAAGCGATTCCTAGGTCGCTTTTCGCTATCGCACTCCCACATCCTCAACAAGCGATTCCTAGGTCGCGCTTCGCTATCGCACTCCCACATCCTCAACAAGCGATTCCTAGGTCGCGCTTCGCTATCGCATTCCCCACATCCCAAAAAGCGATTCCTAGGTCGCGCTTCGCTATCGCACTCCAAACATCCCAAAAGCGAACTGCTTGCAGCAGCGCTTCGCTATCGTTCTCCCCACATCTCCCAAAAGCGAACTGCTTGCAGCAGCGCTTCGCTATCGCACTCTCCACATCCCAAACAGCGATTCCTAGGTCGCGCTTCGCTATCGCACCCCACAAACCCAAAACAGCGTATAGTTAAATTAGGCTTAAAACTATAAATAAGCAAAAAATGTATGTCTAACTATCAAGAATTGTTACAACAGGCTAAAAATCTGACTCCAGAAGAACAACTTAAATTAGTTGAAAATTTATCTATCTTAATTCGTCAACAATTGAAAATGACATCAAAACCAAAGCGTAGTATTCTAGAATTACGTGGTTTAGGTAAAGAAATCTGGGGAAATATTGACGCTCAGGAATATATTAATCAGGAGCGTGATTCATGGAATGGTTAAATGAATTACAGGGTAAAATTATAGGTTTAGATACTGCACCGCTAATTTATTTTATAGAAGAAAATCCTATTTATTTAGAAGTTACAGATGTTTTTTTTACAGCTATGTATAGAGGTTAGTTCAGTGTTGTCACGTCGGTTTTAACTATATCAGAAGTTTTAGTTTATCCTTTACGTGCAGGAAATACGATATTAGCTCAACAATATCGTGATATTCTTTTTAATTCTCAAGGTTTAACAACTATTGAAGTGTTACCAGATATTGCTGAAAATGCGGCTAAATTAAGAGCAGATTACAATTTAAGAACACCGGATGCTATTCAAATGGCTACTGCTATTTATGGTGGTGCGTCTTTTTTCTTGACAAATGATATACGTTTACCTTCTTTACCAGGGTTAACTGTGTTGGTTTTAAATCAATTGATAAGTTAAGTGCTTTGAAATAGAGCGATCGCACTCCCACACCTCCCAAAACAGCGATTCCTGCGGAGCGCTTCGCTATCGCACTCCCACATCCCAAAAGCATCAATTAAGCAGACATTAAACGCTGTGTAGGTTCAGGAATTTTTCGACCTAACTCTTGAGCAGTTTCTATCCATTCCTGCATAATAATTTCTATATTTTGCAGTGCTTCTTGATAAGTTTCTCCATCAGCAGCACATCCCGGTAAATCTGGAACTTCTGCGATAAATGCTTGGTCTTGTTCACTCCAATAGAGATTAATTTCATAGCGCAGAGTCATCTTAACCTCCTAGCTGATATTTAAGTAACATTTCACGGACTTGTTTAACTTGATATGCTTTGGCTTTTCCTTGTTTGGGTTGAAGGTTCAAGATTTCTTCAACTCCTTCTTTTGTAAAAATGTGGTGACTACCACGAATTCTTTCATCAAATCCTAATCTGATTAAGAGTTGACACAATCGCTCAAAGGATATATTTGTGTCAGATGCGCCTGATAGAATTTTAGCTGATAGCTTGTCTTGTTGACTCACAAGTTATAATTTTATTGACTCAGATGCTTATAATAATCGAAAGCGATGCCTTCGGTCAGCTTCGCTATCGCACTCCCACATTCCCAACATCCCCAAAAGAGCGATTCCTACGGAGCGCTTCGCTATCGCACCTCCTCACAACCCTAACAAGCGATTCCTACGGAGCGCTTCGCTATCGCATCCCCCACATCCCAAACAGCGAACTGCTTGCAGCAGCGCTTCGCTATCGCACTCCCACACCCCAAAAGCGATAGCACCTCCACACCCCCAACCAGCGATCGCACTCTCCACATCCTCAACAAGCGAACTGCTTGCAGCAGCGCTTCGCTATCGCACTCCCCGCATCCCCAAAAGCAACCTAGCGATCACTATTGCATAGTATTTTTGTACTTATCAAGATTTTACACCAACAATCAAATACAATTTCCGTAGATATGACAGTTTAGGGGGTAATTTTGGGTAATACTAAGAAAGCTCAATAAGTTAAATATAGCTTTGTATGTCTACTGAATTAACTGCTGAAACTTTAATCCCACTTTCTGTCCAAGAACGGAAAGCACTAATTTTGCATCATGCTTCATTAATTGATGTGACTCACATCGCAGATGAAGATTTACACATAGCATATAAATACGGAAAAATTATTTCCTCAATAGCACCAGCTTACTTCCAATATCAAATTGCACAAGACAAGCAGAATGGATCTGTTTTAGAATTAGATAGACAATCTCAGTTAATTAGTAGTAAAACTGAAAAATTCGCAGATGATTTTATTGAGTGGTTAAAACTCGACTTTGAAAAGAAAAATTCAATAATTGAGGATCATCCTAACCCATCCAATCTTTTTGAACTCTGTAGAGCTAAATTGCTAGTTACTAGCAACTCAGTGACAAGAAGCCTTAGTACAACAATGGGAAGTCTCTGGGAAAAGATATCTAATATTAGTCCTTATATTATTAACCCAGAATTTGAATTTGGAATTAAAATTACTGGAATTGATATTCTACTTTTTTCGGAAGAAACAGTTAAGTTTGCACAACTAAAAACTCTAAAAGGAACATTGACTGGTTCCCAAGTACCAAGAGCAAAAAAAGAATTAAGTATTCATGAAAACTCTTTGTTTATAGCAGCTTTTGATTTAGGTAAATGGACTTTTTCAAATAGAAGTAACATTCCTCGCATTGCTGGTAAACCATTTTGGAATATGATTTGCATGGATTATGATCTAGTTGAAAATCATATCCGAGATATGTTACAGAAAATTGATCAAGCATTTGCTGAATTAGCCACAAAATAAATAGTTACCAAATCTATAGAGAAAAAAGTGAAAGTTGTTCAGATATCTCTTTACCTTTTGCTTTCTTTCCTTGAATTAAGTTGAGAAGATAACTACCAAGTTCTTTAGCAAGTAATACGGGAACTGCATTACCAATTTGTTTATATTTAGAACTGACAGAACCATAAAAAATCCAATCATCGGGAAAAGTTTGAATTCTTGCAGATTCACGGACAGTTAAAGAACGTAATTCTACAGGATGACACATATCTGTAGCTTTTTGGTGTGGACTTGTTGTAATTGTTGGAGAAGGTTTATCCCAAGATAATCTTCTATAAAAACCTACTTTTCCACCTCCCGAATTATAAGCGCCTCCCATAGCTTCTTGTTTTAATTCCTCTGGTAAATGCTTCCAGTTTTGTCCAGCTTCCAATAATCTTAAATATTTTAAGCGACTTTCTGGATAAGCCATAAATTCTCGTTCTGTATCAACTAAATCTGTTATAGCATCTTCTAAAGTCAGCCATTTAGGTAAAATTTTACCATCTTTACAATATTTGGGAATAGGAAATGTAGCAGCTTCACCATCTCTAGAACCAATAAATACTACACGCGCTCTATTCTGTGGAACACCATAATCTGCTGCTTCTAAAAGGTTATAAACGACATTATAGCCTATTTCCTTCATTTCTGATAATACTACTTTCAAAGCAGCACCAGCTATTTCATCAACTTCCAAGGGTGGGTAATCTTTTCCTCTTTGGTTAATTGGTCTATGACGAAGTGGAGCAGAAAGCAAACCTTTCACATTTTCCATTAAGAAAAAACGGGGTTGGACTTCTTTAACAATGCGAACAAAGTCCATGAATAAACTACCGCGAGGATCCATAACTGAACCTCTTTTCCCTGCGGTACTAAATGGCTGACAAGGTGGACCACCTGTTACTAAATCTACTTCTCCTGGTTGTAAAGCACGTCCTAAATTTAAAACTATTCCCCCTTCTTCAAGTAATTCTTGAGAACTGACGTTTTGTATTTCTCTGGGAATAGCACTTTCTTGCAAAAATGGACGATTAAGAGCAATTGTTTTTGTAGCATCACGGTCTTTTTCTACTACACTTACTGTATGAAATCCTGCTTGTTCCATACCCAAATCTAGACCAAAAGCACCTGTAAATAAGGAAATAGAAATAGCTTTACCATCTATCATGCTTGTTCCCAACAATTATTAAAATCAATAGTTATATAATGAGATGTATAAGGCACTTGCTCATATATGACTAGTTAGATCAAGTGTATCACTCTTTCGTGATAGATAAATTGAATAATTGTAAACATTACCAAATCATCCCCAAATTCAAAACAAAACCCTTTAAAACATCTTCTCCCGAAACCGTAGCAGGATGATCTAAAACCTCAATCTCTTTTCCTGGTCTATAAATTTCCACTTGACGAGATTTACGATTAATTAATATACCCAAACGCACACCATTATCTATATATTCCTTCATCTTTTCCTGTGTAGTCTTCAAACTATCACTAGGAGAAAGTAACTCAATTACAAAATCAGGACAAATAGGAGGAAACTTTCGTTTTTCCTCATCACTTAAAGCATCCCATCTTTCTAATTTAATCCAGGCTGCATTAGGTGAAAGTATTGCACCATTTGGTAAAATAAATCCTACATCAGAACCAAAAGCTACACCTAGCGATTCATGATCATTCCAATTCGCTAATTGAGTAGTTAACCTAGCATTAATATTGCTAGTTATACCACCCAATAAAGGCTTTAATAAAAGACTAGTATCAGCATTACGTTCAAATTTAATTAATTCATTGATTTGGCACATTTCAAAGAATTGATCATCAGTTATTTTAATTGATGAAGGTAGATACAACGTTATATTATCCATATAATAATCTATGCTTTGACTGATTTTTCAGCAGCATTAATTAGTATTTCATCCATCCAAGCATTAATACTTTTTCCAGCTTTTTTAGCTGCTATAAAAATTTTTCTGTGATGTTCTGGAGTAGTTCTAAATGGCAATTTTCCAGAAAAAGGTTTATCAGGTTCTTCTCCCAATTCTTCACAAAAAGCTAGATAGCCATCAATAGAAGTTTCAAATTCTTGACGTGCTTCTTCGACAGTTTTAGCTTTAAAAGTAACAACATCATTAATATCAAGAACTCTTCCAAAAAGTATTCCTGCTTCTACATCTACTTCAATTGATGCTGTATATCCTTTATAAGTCAACATAATTTTAATAATCCTCACTCAGTTTTTTTGCGATTGATTTTACTACAAATTATTTATGGTTCAATTCCTGCTTTTATCAAAAATTCTCTCACTGATTTCACTGCTCCTTTATCGGTTTCTTTTTCTGGATGTGGTTCATGAAAATAACCTCTAACATCATTTAATTTAACTCTAACTCTTGAACCGCTACCTTGACTAACATCAGCACCTAAAGCTGTAAATAAATTTTCTATATCTTGCCAAATAATATTTGCTGGTACAGGATTTGTAAAAATTAATTCTAAAATCTTTTGCTGTTTATTATTAAGATTCATCCTTTTTTACTTTTAACAGAAGCTAATATATAAGATATCACATTATGATATCATGTCAATAGATAATCTACAGTTACTGGTCAAAAAGCGATTCCTACGGAGCGCTTCGCTATCGCATCCCCACATTCCCAAACAGCGATCGCATCCCCACATTCCCAAACAGCGATCGCACTCCCACACCCCAAAAGCGATTCCTACGGAGCGCTTCGCTATCGCACCTCACACATCCCAAACAGCGATCGCACTCCCCCAAACCCAAGAAGCGATCGCACTCCCAATATCCCCAAAGCGATCGCACCCCCCACACCCCAAAAGCGATCGCATCCCCACATCCCAAACAGCGAACTGCTTGCAGCAGCGCTTACGCTATCGCACATCCTCCACACCCCCCAAAAGCGATCGCTCTCCTACATCCCCAAACCCCAAAATAGCGAACTGACAAGTCAGCACTTGCGCTATCGCATCCCCAACATTTCCAAACAAGCGATACCTTCGGTCAGCTTCGCTATCGCACCCCCAACATCCCTAAAACAGCGATCACCCATCCCTACGGTTCTAAAAGTATCAATTAAACAGATATTAAATACTTTAATTCCATAACTCGTACTTAGGGCTTGCTGAATAAGTACCCAAAGCGAACCTAGATGCCACACAATGCGAAAAATGGTGGTTTGGGAGATTGGTTTCCAAATTCACCCCCTAATTTTCCATAGAAATGCAAGAATTTTGAGGTTCTAAATGCTATAGCCTTGCACTTTTTTGTTCCCAAAATCCGCGAAACCCTTATTGAAAAGCGGTTCTAGCCTTACTCAGCAAGCCCTACTTAATAATTACTTTACTAATTTATTGAAATCGGTTCAATACTGCATTTTTCTAATATATACGTAGCAAAATCTTTTTGTTTGATACTAGTATTAAGGGGCAATTCCTTGAATTTTACATAATCATTAGTTAATTGAATTAACTCGGATAATGTATTATTTATAAATTCATCAGAAAAATCAATATTTCTAATTGATTCTACATCTTTGGGTTTATAATCACGTATCTGAAGCATTTTTGCAACTAGCAGCATTCCTAAATGAAACATCAATATACGAATTGGTGATGAGTGTTTCCACTGCTCATTAATAGATCCAGTAGTTGATTTATTAGCTGTATAAATACGAATATAGCTCTCTAATTTTTTCATAACTTTCGCACAAAACAGATAGACTTCAAGAGTAATTTTTTGACTAAAAATTCGGTTGTAATCATTATCTTTCTTGATAATTGAGGCCGGTCTAGAACGTGCAATATCTGGTTGATGAAAAACTATTGCTACAACTGACTGAGCTAAGTATGGAATACTAATAATCCTATCAATTGGTTTACCTGTATTCTTGTAATAATTTTTTCGACGGTCATAGAACCAGTCATGACTGAGAAAGAAATTTTCTATGTCTAACTGTATTGGATCTGTAGCTTTTAAAGATGCTGGCGGAATAGGAGTTTGAAAATTTGTAGCTTTAATAACACGATCTCTAGTTTCTGGGTCATTTGTGACAACTATTTTTATTAAAATAGCTCTTTCTTCATTCCATGTACTTTTATTATCTTCTTTATTCTTGATGTAATGATAGATAGTATTTGTCGTTTGTAATCCATTTACAACCTGTACATCATCTAAGCTAATATTTTTACCAGCAACACTTGCTTTTGAAGATAAAATAGTTATACCATTATTGAGCCACCAGAAATCTAGTTTTTCATTTGATTCCAAAGTTGCTTTTATGTCTTTATTAACTTCTACATTACTTCCCTGATAATCTCGAACATTAAATGCAAATATGTATGTGCGTAATTCATTATTATCGTAAGTCACAAACTTATAATAATCTTGTAAGGATGCTAGGATAACATAATTATCTTCGCCTCTCGAAATGTAATTTTCAATAAATTTTAATTGCAAAGTATAGCTTTTTTCAAGCCGAGAAGAATCAATTAATTCTCTTGCTCCAATAAAGCTAACATTAACCTTTGCTCCAGAAAAATATCTGCCAGTATTTTCTTTTAAAATTCCAGACTGATTTAATACCTTTTGATGAATAGCTGATATATCACCTTTAGTTGCATATACATATGTAATTTCAAGAGAAGGGTGTTGTGATGCTAAATTAAGATACAAGTCCCGGAAAAAACTCACCTTATTAATTAAATCAGAATTATAATATTTTTCAATTTGCTCAATATTCTTTTCTAAATCAAAAATATTCATTGTAGTTGCCAGCCATTTCTCAATAGCTTTCTCAGAGAAAGAATCAGTTCGTTTTGATTGAATTAAGAACAATTGTATACAAGGACTTTTTTTTAAGTTATCTAACTCTGTATCCTCAGTCACAAAATCATTATTAATAAAAATGAAGAAGCCATCAATTCCCCCATCATCTCCACCCCCTATTTTTCCATAACTTAACTCGTCATATGAAAGGTCGTATTTTTTTAATATTTGTTCAAATGTGAATATTTCAAAAAATTCATCATCGGGTAATGTATTGTCAGTTTTATTTATCTTTTGCTTGATGATATTTTCAAGGACTATACTATCGTTACCAGCCATATTTTTTCCCTAAGTGTATTACAAGTAGTTTTGTTAATGAAAATGCAGAGACGTTATATCTAACATCTCTACACCTTGCTTAATTTTGGGTCTTTACATAGTTACAAACTATTCTATACCCTCAATCCGGTTTTCCACCTCCTGATACAACTCTCTCAACTTGTCTAAATTCTCCTCGCTAGTCTCCCAATAACCGCGTCCATTCATTTCCAATAAAGTAGAAACAATCTTGCGGAAAGAATGAGGATTGAGATTCATCAAACGCTTTTGCATTTCCTCATCTTTGATGAAAGTTTCGTTTGTGTCCTCATAAATCCAATTATCCACAGCGCCAGCAGTCGCACTCCAACCAGTAGTATTTACCAACCGTTTAGAAAGTTCCCGCACACCTTCGTAACCGTGAGACAACATCCCCTCATACCATTTGGGATTTAATAACTTAGTCCGCGCATCTAAACGCACAGTTTCTGATAAACTTCTCACCTGTGCATTCGCTGTAGTTGTATCTGCAATGTAAGAAGATGGTTTCTTACCATCTGCACGCAGACTTGCTACTAACTTAGTCGGATCTGAGTCAAAATAGTGGGAAACATCTGTTAAACTGATTTCCGAAGAATCGAGATTCTGGAAAGTTGCATCAGCAGTTTTCAAAGTCGTTTCAAAAATCTCCCGTGACTCATCCATAACCCCAGGATTATCAGAATTGAAAGAGAAAGATTTCCGTTTCAAATACATTTCCTGTAACTCAGCTTCACTATCCCAAGTGCTATTCTCCACCGCCAGGTTAATATTAGAAGAATAAGAACCAGAAGCATTAGAGAAAACGCGAGTTGCAGCTTGACGCAGATTTATGCCCATGTCCTCAGCTTGTTTCAAAGCGTGCTTGCGGACAAAGTTCATTTCCAAAGGTTCATCAGCTTCCGCAGCCATTTTCACACCTTGGTCCAGCAAGTTCATTTGGTTAATGAACAAGTCGCGGAATACACCAGAACAGTTAATTACAACGTCAATTCTGGGACGACCTAACTCTGATAAAGGTATTAATTCCAACTTGTTCACCCGTCCCAAAGCATCGGGTACTGGACGCACACCAATCATCCACATAATTTGGGCGAGGGATTCACCGTAGGTTTTGATATTATCTGTACCCCAGAGAACACAGGCAATGGTTTCTGGCCAGTTTCCTTCATTTTCCGACTTATTCCGTTCCAACAACCTATCCACGACGATTTTCGCAGATTGGACTGCGGCAGAAGTGGGGATAGATTGGGGATCTAAAGCGTGAATATTTTTACCAGTGGGTAATACGTCAGGATTACGGATAGGATCTCCACCGGGACCAGGGAGAATATATTCACCGGCTAAACCTTGGAGAAGTCCACCGAGTTCGTTATCTGCACAAACTTGTTTTAAGCAGAATTCCAAATATTCAAACAGGGGTTTTAACGCAGAGGTATCAACTTTTGTGTAACCTGATTGATGCAGTGATTCTACCCAAGGTTCTTTTCTCCCCATGTTGAAGAAGTTCAACTTGGAAACAGCTATCACTCTACCTTCTGCGTCAATTTGTTCTTGGACTAAAGCTGTGACAGCCGCACGGGTAGCAAGGGTGATATCTTGTAATAGTTGCACATCTGCCAAAATGCCGGCATCGTTGTTTTTGTAGATATCTTCAATGTTGCGTCCCAGACTTCTAGCGATAATTCCGGGTAAACCTTGAATTTCTTCCTCTTGTCGGTCTAAACTAGCAATGTTGACTAAAGTTGCGATCGCTTCTTCGGCACTAGGAGGCTTACCAATTACGTGCAGTCCACAAGGTAACAAGCGCGATTCAATCTCCATCAACCGCCGATAAACGCTACCAACAATGTTATCCCGTTCTTCCGAGGACATATCCTTAGAATCGGTTTCTGGTAACTCAATATCCTTGTCTAAGTTGACAATGCGGCATTTATCCATGATGGAATTGACAATGGAAACACCGCGTCCAGTGTCTTTCAAAGTTTGGTAAGAAGCAATTAACTCGCTGAGTTCCTTCAAACCCTTGTATAAACCAGCATTTTCCGCAGGTGGTGTCAGGTAAGAAATTGTTTCTGCATAACTGCGACGTTTGGCAATTGTGGCTTCACTGGGGTTATTGGCTGCGTAATAATACAGATTAGGAATTGAGCCAATTAGTTGATCTGGGTAACAATCACCGGACATCCCCATTTGCTTACCGGGCATAAATTCCAATGAGCCATGTGTCCCAAAGTGTAACACAGCATCAGCGCCCCAAATCCGTTCTAAATAGGTGTAATATGCTGCAAAACCGTGGTGGGGACTTGCGGAACGGGAGAATAACAACCGCATGGGGTCGCCTTCATAACCAAATGTTGGCTGCACACCAATAAACACATTACCAAATTGTTTCCCATAAATCAAGAGATTTTGTCCGTCGCTGTTCAAGTTTCCGGGAGGTGGTCCCCAGTTTTCTTCTAAGCGTTGGGAGTAGGGTGTCAGTGCTTCATATTCTGGCACGGACATTTTGTAAGCAATGTTGAGTTCGGGACTGTTGTATTGTGCTTGTGCGTCGTGGATGACTTGTTCTAGCAACTCTTGGGGGGTTTCGGGAATGTCCTGCACGTCGTAACCGTTGTTTCTCAGTCCTTTCATGACTTCATGAATAGAACCGAATACGTCTAAATATGCGGCTGTACCCACGTTACCTTTGTCAGGAGGGAAGCTGAAAACGGTAATAGCAACTTTTTTGTCTAGTTTGGGTTTACGGCGCAGATTTGCCCATTTTAATGCCCGTTGAGCGACTATTTCTACTCTATCTTGTAAAGCGATCGCTCTCCCGGTTGCCCCATCTTTACCTGATAAGATAATCGGCTCAATTGCCCCGTCTAGTTCGGGTATAGCAATCTGTAAAGCCACTTGAATGGGATGTAACCCCAAATCGCTATCTAGCCATTCTTCCGTAGTCTGGAAGACCAAAGGCAAGGCGACCATGTAGGGACGATTTAACCGTTTTAAGGCCTCAATAGCTTTAGGATGATCTTGTCTAGCGGGTCCACCCACCAAAGCGAAACCAGTTAAAGATACCACCGCATCTATTAACTGCATTTTTGTAATTGGTTCATAGAAGTAAGCTTCTATTGGTTTAGAGAAATCCAAACCACCTGCAAATACAGGTAAAACTCTTGCCCCTAATGATTCCAATTCCTGCACAATTGCCACATAATGGGCATCATCGCCGGTAACGAGGTGAGTCCGTTGTAAAACCAAACCTACACAGGGTGCAAGGGGGTCTTTGAGGTCTTGGGAAATGTCCTTGCGGGCAGAATACCAGTTCAGATATTCTCGCACATCCTCAAACATAGTCGGCGCTAAAGGATGCCAAATTCCCATGTCGGGATAAACAACTGGTGCTTCATACTTAGCAGCAGCAAAGCTTTCTTTTTCCGCGCCTTTCAATACGTATTTATCAGCCAGCATCAGCAAGAAGTTTTCCAGGTTTTCGGCTGAACCACCTAGCCAATACTGAAAACTGAGCATGAAGTTTCTCGCGTCTTGTGCTTTTTCCATAGGGAGGAATTTCAGCACTTGGGGGAGAGTCCGCAATAACTTCAACATTCCGTCTTGGAAACCAGCGCCAGATTTCTCCTTGCGCTTCTTCATGAAGTTAGCGATCACGCTCTTGGATTGTCCTAACTGCGCCAAAGAGAAGCTACCCATTTTATTGAGGCGCATAACTTCGGGCATGGAGGGGAAGACAACGGATACATCTAGGTTATCACGATGGGGTTCAACTGCGGCAACTACTTTCTGTGCTAAGTCTTCTATAAAAATTAGAGAAGCAATGAATATATTAGCACTGGCTATATCGCGTTTCAACTCCTCATAGTTTTCAGAGTTGCGTAGTTCTTCAATCAAGTATCCACTGATTTCTATGGCCACGCTGGGATGATTAGCGTTAATTTCCCGTACCGCTTGCGATAATGCACTTTGGTATTGGGATTCTAGCACGACATAGACAACCTTGATTAACTTACGTCCCCGTAAATCGTCAGGTGTAATATGTCGAATCGTGGACTTGACTTGGGTAAACATTCAAATAAGCTCCTTTCAAGCGTGTTCTCATGAAGTTCCTCACAGCTAATATGGCCGTTTGTAACTGCAATTATTTTCGGCAATAAGAGTTTTTTAGCAGAAAACTCGGATTCTGTGGGGGTTTTGTCCTATATCTGACACAAAATGATATAGAAAACAACATATTTATTCATAAATCTTAACAAAGAATGCAGGTTTTCTCACCTGGGTTTAAATTTTGTTTACATAGCTATAATGTTTTGTAATAAAAATTTGGTACTGACAGTACAGTATTGTGATATTCTGGTTTTGAGTTGAGGGCAGTAGCGTCTCGAAGAGATAGCGCTACCTAAGCTTAAAATCTGGCAAAGCAAATAACTATTGACAATTTTCGGAGATCGGTGAGGAGGTATATTTGGCTGATTTCACTACTCTTACTAAAGCTAAAAATAGACTAGTCGAAGCTCTAGTGACTCTCCCAGAAGAAACAATTCTGTTATCTGGTGGTGATTCGTCTTCCAGTTTTACTCAAACAAATCTTGCCGAAGTTGTTAAGCAAGATGTGGAAAGATTAGAAGACTTTTGGCAATTTCTTGAGAGCTATCGTAATCTTAAAATTATTGCATTGGTTGGAATGCTAAATACAGGCAAATCTGCTATTGGTAATCTTCTCTTACATCGTGGTGAGTCAGATGTTTTTCAGGAAGCCTGCATTCGTGAAACTTCGCAAGCTCAAAAAGCCAAAATTGACGAGGAAACTATGGTTGTTGACTTGCCGGGACTAGGATCTGTTTTATGTGAAGAAGACGATGCGATTGTCAAAAACATAATACGTCGAGCAAATTTACTTTTACTCGTACTTGACATTAGTTATCCTATTCCAAGACACCTTTATGATTTTCTTAAAAGCAGTGAGGTCATTAAGAATGGAAGCTTACAGAAAATTGTTATTGTCATTAATAAAATAGATTGTTTGTCTGATCTACCTGAAAAAGTTCAACAGAAGCAAATTCAGAGCTATATTAATTTTCTGAAGCACGGTAATCAAAAAATGGAATTTGAAGGGATTGCTCAACTTTTTGATTATGAGATACTCATCGTACCATTTTCGGTTATGGAAGCAAGAAGGAGTTCCAATATTGATCGAGAGCTTCAACTAAGGAGAGTGATTGACAATTCTCTTAATGACAATGCAAATACAGCTATTAATCGGGCTGAATACGACTTACTAGAAGTAGCAAGCAAGTATTTAGTTGTTATCGCAAGCTATGCAGTAATGCAGAAAAAAATACAAGATTTAGATAGTCGAATGACCTCAACTATCAAGGTTGTAAGTCAGCAAATTGCAGAATCATTTAACCGTGAAGTTACTAGATTTTCAGAGAGATGTGTGTCAATTCGAGAATCATGTTTTCGAGAAATGAATGGATGTACTACTGATAGTGGAGAGAGGTTTTGGAAAGGAGATAATTTTCAATGGAAAAAAGAGAAATTGAGTAAATGTCGAGATCGACATCAGGAGCAAATTGTCTCTGAATTCAATAATCTCTCTAGTAATCTGCGTAGTAATATTTCAATTATTGCAAGGAGCTTCTTTGGTAATGTTTCCATTTCTACCCCCGATAGTGATGCAATTACATCAGCCTTAAAAAATTCTATCTACGAAATTTGGGATGCTTTTGATGATTATTGGTTTTTAGACAAAGAAAAATACACCTTTGATAGAAGTGTTGAGCAATCAAATGAATACTTATCTCAGGCAGCTAGTCACTTGAGCAATTGGCTCTCAGAATTTGACGATGCTATTTCCAGAAGCCTGCGATCACGAATTGAGGATATCAGTTTATACAAAGAATTTGTGTATTACAAATCTCATGCCGATTCTTTAGAGTCATTTTGTGAGAAATTTATCTCGATTGATTATTTTGAACAAGCATTTCTAAGGAGTTAGTACACTAAACATTTGAACACAAAAACATAAGGAGAAAAATAATGACTCAACAACAAAGCTACAAGACATTTCGCGTCAACATCAACACGACTACTTTGCTTGATGATTTTGCTCCAGTCTTAATTGGTGACATTTCTCAAAAATTCCAACCAATTTTTCAGTTGAAGGAAGATTACTGCTCTCAGTTGGAACAAAACTGCACTAAATTTCAAACATTTCCAGAATTTTCTAGTCTCATAAACACTTTACGGGATTACACAAAGAAACTCAAAGCTGATTTTTCTGATTGTGAGGAGAATGTTGGTTACTTCACCCTAGTATTTATGGGTGCTGTCAGTGCTGGAAAAACCTCAATGATCTGCGACTTTTTAAATGTTAATCCCGATCAACTCAACGAAGCACTACGAAACAGTAAGAACTTTCAACAGGGCAGTGATGATGTAGTAATCGCGGGGGAAGTCGCTACCGCAAATGTCTATGAGTTTTTAGTTGATTCTAGCCGGATTCGCTTGGTAGACGTTCCGGGAACAGGTGGTGTTGTCCACGACAATACGACTCTTGCTCCTTTTGTGAATAAAGCTGATTGCGTAATCTTTTTGTCTAATGCTCAATCTGATCTGACTCGTGATGATTATGATTTTGTAGTACGTCACATCGTTGGATTGCGAAATACAAATGAATTAACACCTGAGACTGCATCCAACAAAAAAGCATTAATTGTCGTCAATAAGTGGAAGACAGTAGCTCAAAACCTACCGCCACACAGACAAGAGCAAGAATGGCTCAGAAAAAAAGATTGGATTCTCTGGGGCGACAGCAAAAAGAAAGGGGAAAAATTCAATGGTTTGAGTGAACTATTTAAAAGAACTCTTACTATCGTTCCCGCTACTACAAGTCAAAGGGTATTTGATGAGGAAAGTAAAAATTACGAGCAATATGGGCAAGTTCAACTTGATGAAGTGACGGATTCGCTCAAAAATATTCTTTTGGAAGAAGGTATTCAAATTAAGCTAGAGCGTCCTAAGATTATCTTGAAGCGTTCTTTGTCCGAAGTGCAAGAGATATTAGCAAATGAAAGAACTAAACGCTCTGTTGACGAATTGGTTGCCCAGCTTGAACAGATGGGAGTTAAAGTTGCTCTTGATTCTAGCTCGATCATGTTGCTTCTTAGCTCTCGTTTAGATAATTTGCAAAATCGGCTGAAGAATGACTTATTTTATCAAATCAAATATGGTCTTGACCAGTGGAAACCTAGTGTTTCGGTAATGCAACGCATTAAAGGGGTATGGCCAAAAGAGTGGTGGGGATCTGAGAAATTTGGGGCAAAAGCCGTCCAAGAGGAATTAAAAGATCGTTGGAAGACCGAGATTGAAGCTTTATTGAAAGAAAGCCTCAAACCAGAAGATATTAAACGTACAGTCCGTGATGAAGCGGACTCAATTGGTAAACTTTTAGAAGCCACTTTCAAAGCGCAGTTGGCTGAACTGCAAAACCAAATACTTAAGGATAAGTTATCGAGAGGGGTTTCCCTTCAACCTTTGGATAGTAGTAGTTTTAGTCTTACTGGTTCTAGTAGCACACTGGAAAATGCAGTGAACAAAGCAGTTTCTGAAGTTCAGTATAGCATCGTCGATGACATTATTGGCATTCTTACTGTAGATTGGATAATTGCTGTTTTGATTGGTACTTTTCTCTCGCCTATTGGTAGTGCAGCATTTTTGGCAATTCGGCGTTGGATGAGTGGTCAAGCAGAAGAGAAAAAAGCAAAGCGTAATATTGAAGATGAAATTTGGCTTATTGCTGATGAGGCATCAAGGGGTTTGCAAGAGCAAGTGGCTAATAAGTTGCGTGGTTCTGTACAAAGGTCTGTGGATAGCATTACGCAAGTCATCAAGGGCGAACGTGATAGCTTGAGTAATTTACTGCAATCTCTTGATGATGCGATCTTAACTGTCAAAAAAATCCGCGATCGCTTAGAAGCTATCTCTAAATAGCTACTTGATGTGGTTAGAGTGATCGCTGTTTGGGGATGTGGGGTGCGAATCGTTTAAAATTAGGGTAGTGCGATAGCGAAGCGCTCCGTAGGAATCGCTGTTTGGGGATGTGAGGTGCGATCGTTTAAAATTGGGGTAGTGCGATAGCGAAGCGCTCCGTAGGAATCGCTGTTTGGGGATATGAGGTGCGATCGTTTAAAATTAGGGTTGTGTGCGATAGCGAAGCGCTCCGTAGGAATCGCTGTTTGGGGATGTTGGGGTGCGATCGTTTAAGATTGGGGTGTGCGATCGCTGTTTGGGATGTTGGGGTGCGATCGTTTAAAATTGGGGTTGTGTGCGATCGCTGTTTGGGGATGTGGGGTGCGATCGTTTAAAATTGGGGTTGTGTGCGATCGCTGTTTGGGGATGTGGGGTGCGATCGTTTAAAATTGGGGTTGTGTGCGATCGCTGTTTGGGGATGTGGGGTGCGATCGTTTAAAATTAGGGGTTGTGTGCGATCGCTGTTTGGGGATGTTGGGGTGCGATAGCGAAGCGCTCCGTAGGAATCGTTTAAAATTAGGGGGTTGTGTGCGATCGCTATTTAGGAATAAGTTGGGAGAGCGATCGTTTAAAATTGGGGTAGTGCGATCGCTGTTTGGGGATGTTGGGAGTGCGATCGTTTAAAATTGGGGTTGTGAGCGATCGCTGTTTAGGATGTTGCTTGGGAGAGCGATCGCGCTTATATATTAACTATTATTTCTTTCAAGGCAAAATCTCAAAACAATCACAATGCTGAGGTCGAAATAATCTAAAATCTCGCTGATCTAAAGTCAATATTCTTTTAATATCAAAACGTTCAGCTATAGCCATAACACTTGCATCTACAAAATCAATTCGACTATCTGCATATTCATCCAAAATTTCCGCAACACGCACCAAATCTTGATCTGTCAAAGCTACTAAAATAAATCTACTTGCAGATAGTCCTTTTAAGAAAGCTACTAATGTTGCTGAACCTGCATTACGTCCTACTAAATAAGCCACTTCTGCTAATACTGTTTGTGGCAATAAAATTTGTTTTTGTTGTGTGTATACTGGTGTTACACTATTGTGCATTGTATCCAAACGATTCAACAATGCGACAACAAAGCCAGTATCAGCTACTGCTGGGGTTCTTTCCATGTCCAACCTGATTTCTCTGTCACTTCATTTTGGAGAATATCTTCGGAATTAATAGCTAAATCAGGTGTGGCTGCAAATAAGCCAATTAATGGATCAGATACAGCATCATTAACTGTTTCTAGTGATTGGATTTCCAGGTATGATCTGACAGCTTCACTAATAATTGATTCCGGTGATTGACCACGGTTACTAGCCAGATTGATCAGTTTTTCGAGTAAAGTCTGTTCTGGATTCCAGTTAAATGTAGATTTCACAAGATAATTTCTCTCTTATTAACCACAAATAATATTATAACAAATAAGTGCAATTTTATTAACTAATTATTTGCTTAGTGTCTTAATGAAGAAGCGCGACCTAGGAATCGCCGAAAATTAGGGTATTTGTGAGCGATAGCGAAGCGCTGCTGCAAGCAGTTCGTTTAAAATTAGGGGGTTGTGAGCGATCGCCTAGAGTGAGCTACCATTTATTTAGTCATTGTTAGGATCAGAATTGATTATGACTACATCTCTCAACATCAACGAAGCCTTACTAAATGAGGCGTTGGCACTTGACAATCAGGTGAACATTGATTCTTTAGTAGAAACAGCGCTGCGCGAATATATTCAACGTCGTAAGCGGCTCAAAGTATTAGACCTCTTTGGGACTATCGAGTATGACGAAACCTATAACTATAAGCAGCAACGTCATCAAGCATGAGTATTATTGTTGATACTTCCGTTTGGTCATTGGCTCTACGTCGGAAAACACCGTCTGATTCTTCCCCAGCAGTCACAATATTGCAGAATCTAATTACTAATGACCAAGTTGCCTTATTAGGCGCGATTCGTCAAGAAATTCTTTCTGGAATCCGCAATTTTGAACAGTTTACCCGTCTGCGAGATTACCTCCGAGCTTTCCCTGATTTAGAACTCATGGCTGAAGACTACGAACTTGCCGCCGAATTTTTCAATACCTGCCGCAGTAAAGGCATTCAGGGTTCAAATACTGATTTTTTGATTTGTGCAGTTGCTCATCGTCGAAGCTACAGCATTCTCTCCACTGACAATGATTTTCAGAATTTTCTAGTACATATTCCTATTATTTTATTGCCTGTTGAGGGTTAGCGCGATAGCGAAGCGCTGCTCCAAGCAGTTCGCCTAAAATTGGGGTGGTTGTGTGCGATAGCGAAGCGCTCCGTAGGAATCGCTGTTTGGGGATGTTGGGAGTGCGATAGCGAAGCGCTCCGTAGGAATCGCTGTTTGGGGATGTTGGGAGTGCGATAGCGAAGCGCTGCTGCAAGCAGTTCGTTTAAAATTGGGGAGTTGTGTGCGATAGCGAAGCACTCCGTAAGAATCGCTGTTTGGTAATGAGTATTAAAAAATTAATTTATTGAACGATATAATATAAATAAGAATTAGATTTTTCCAAAGCACAAACAGAGTAAACATCATGCAAGAACAATTAACCGACTATCAACAAGAACTAACAGAACGCATTTCTCATGTTGTAGATAAACTATTTCGAGGTAGTAGTTTCTACATGGTGAAATTAGATCAATATGAAATGACCGCAACGTTAATAGAATTATTTAGCAGATTTTCACCAGAAGAAATGAGAGCAATTAAAGAACATGATTTAACCAGAAGGATTGGTAAAATATTAACATTAGAAGCTGTTGCTGGGACATTAAATGATTTAACACCAGAAGAAATAGCGATTTTTGATGCAGCAGTAGCCAGAAAATAAACCCATGAATTTTTTACTTGATTCAAATATTGTTAGTTATGCGTTAAAGAAAAATATAACTATAAATAATAAATTGAGAGAGTTAAGCTTTCTCGGTTCAGAAATATTTATTAGTTGTATAACCTACTATGAAATTAAAAGAGGTTTAATATCTCTCAATGCTACTAAACAATTGGTAGATTTTCATGGATTTTGTAATGATTATCCTGTATTATTTTTAGATGATTTAGAAATTATTGAAAAATCTTGTGAAATTCACGCAAAATTAAAAGCTAAAGGTACTCCTATCCAAGATGCTGATGTTTTAATAGCAGCTACAGCAATTGTCCGCGATTTAATTCTCGTTTCTAATGATTCTGATTTATTAAGAATTGAAGGACTTAAATTAGAAAATTGGTTGTGATAGAAATTTAGGAATCAGTTGGGAGAGCAATCATTTAAAATTAGGGGGTTGTGAGCGATAGCGAAGCGCTCCGCAGGAATCGCTGTTTGGGGATATGGGGTGCGATAGCGTTCGCGGTAGCGTCCCGGAGGGAACTAGCGCGACCTAGGAATCGTTTAAAATTAGGGTGGTTGTGGGCGATCACCGTTTGGGGAATGTTGGGGTGCGATTATGATTTTTTTGTCTGAATCAGGATAACCAGGATTAAAGGATTCACAGGATGTTATTTAATAATTGTTGGTGAAAATTTGGGGATGATTTTGTTTATTCTGATATGGCTAACGCCACGCTACGCTATCAGACAATTACAACATTAACTACCAACAAACAAATGAGCAATTACATCCTGTACATCCTCAAATCCTGGACATCCTGATTCAGACAAAAAATCCGCGTTTATCTGCGTTCAACCCTTAATCAAGAAAAATAGGCGATCGCTGTTTGGGGATGTGGGGTGCGATTGTTTAAAATTAGGGAGTTGTGAGCGAAGCGCGACCTAGGAATCGCTATTTGGGGATGTTGGGGTGCGATAGCGTTCGCGGTAGCGTCCCGGAGGGAACTAGCGCGACCTAGGAATCGGGAGACTGTGGTGCAATTCAATGCAGAATTTAATAACTGATGACCAAGTAGCCTTACTAGGCGCGATTCAGTCTATGGGAGGAGTTTTCGCCGCGATTGGTACACCGGCTGTTTCCCCCAAACCCCGTGGAAAGTCTCCTGGCTGGCCTACTGGGAGAATCCGCTTACGCAGAATTCGCTACCCTACAGTCAAAAATACTACTCCTAGACCCAAGAAGGAACAACCTAAATCGGCTTGACCTCTTAGTTTTTCTAGTTTGAGCTATGTAATTTGTAAACTCAGTCCTTCTGGGTCATTTTGTCATGCCTTAGTCTAAACTCCAGGTATTTATTGGTTCTAGAGATGGTGAAGCTGCTACATTTCCCATTCCGAAATATTGCAAAGATGGTAAAATTTTACCTAAATGGCGAACTTTAGGAGATGCCATAACAGATTTAATTGATACAGAACGAGAATTTATGGCTTATCCAGAAAGTCGCTTAAAATATTTAAGATTATTGGAATCTGGACAAAACTGGAAGCATTTACCAGAAGAATTAAAACAAGAAGCTATGGGAGGTGCTTATAATTCGGGAGGTGGAAAAGTAGGTTTTTATAGAAATAGTATTTATCCATTATAGCTTAAACTAAGAATTTGCATCAACTAGATATCTAGCCAACTTCTGAAAATGATCGATATCTTAATCAAGAAGGTATCGCTGTTTAGGAATAAGTTGGTTGGGGTGCGATAGCGAAGCGCTCCGCAGAAATCGCCATTTAGGAACAAGTTGGGTGTTGCTTGGGAGAGCGATCGCTAAGTTAAGAACTTACTTAAATACTAATGAAACATAATGAAAAAATTGGTTCTTACTTCTCGCTTCAGGCGATTTTTGCGAAAATTCATCAGACATGATCAGAATTTACAAGCACGAATTGAGGAAACATTACAGCAAATGGAAATAGATTTATTTGCTGCTAACCTTGCTACTCATCAGCTAAAAGGTGAGTTTGATGGTTTGCGTGCTTGTTCCTGTAGATATGACTGTCGAAACCTTTGTAGAGATGTTCCATGTACAGGGATTCTCGGCTCTACATCTTCTTTGGAGATGTCTAATCCTATATTTCTCACTTTGTTCTCAACAAAGTCATATTCTATGCAAAAGCTGTAAGAATTGAAAGCACAAAAATAAAATAAAATAAAATCAGTTACTATAAATATAGCTAACTTCATTTTCAATAACTACCATGACGACAAATTCTATTTTTCGCCTATCCCCAATCATTCGTATCACATTATTAACATTATATATAGCCTTAACAGTTCCTTTACCTATTTTGGCTAAAGTTACTTCTGCCTCTGTTCCTCCATCATTGTTAATCGTAGGAATTATCGCCGGTTTTGTGATTTTATATGCTGTACTTTCTGAAAGAGTTATAACAGATGAGGAAAAAATTCAAGTCACTTATCCAGTGTGGATACCACGCTTTTTCCTTCCTGGTTGGTCTTTGCTTTGGTCGGATGTTAAAGATTTAAAACCACGTACTACTGGTCAAGGTGGATTAGTCTATTATTTTATCAGTCATGATGGTAAAGGTTATTTATTACCCATGCGTATAGCTGGTTTATCTCAGCTACTCAAAATTGTTCAAGAAAAAACTAATATTAATACTCACGATGTTAACCCTTTCTCACAACCTTGGATGTATATTATTTTATTTGGTTGTACCTTATTATTACTTTTAGTAGATATTTGGACTATTACTAATAGTATGACCGGTCTCCCGTAGATTGGGTTGAAGTATGGAACTGCTGCAAATAAGCCAATTAACGGATCAGATACAGTATCATCAACTGTTTATGGTGATTGTATTTCCATGTATAATCTGACAATTTCACTAATAATTGATTCTGGTGATTGACCACATTTACTAGCCAGATTGATTAGGTAGTAACTGCAATTCCTCTATTCTTTTGGGACTTTTGAGGAAAATACTGCCTGCAAAAATAATGGGTTTTTGAGAAAAGCAAACCCTCTTTTCCTAACCGGAATCGCATGGATTTATATTTGATGATTAATCTCCACATTTTAAAAGGTAGTTATAACCATCCATGCTTTGACAGTCTTGGTTATTAACTAGCGCAAACATATTATCACCAGTACCTCCCGTTCCTCTAATCCAATAGACTCTTGACTTAGGACTGACTCCCAATCTGGTAGCAGCGACTCTTGGAGGTACATAATTTACTGTCATCTGATAGAACTAAGTTTGTTGCTTGTCCTATCATACCACGAATGTCTGGCTATGTCTAGTATGTCATGGTAAATTACGTCCTATCTCTAACTCCTCTTAATTTCAACTCGTAAGTTACCGTTGTAACGCATATTTATGACATTATCGGATAGAAACTGCGAACCTAAACGGTAACTATATTTAGGCATTGAACTTCCATCTGGATTCAGGGCAAACATATTCTGTCCAGTGCCACCAGTACCTTTAATTTTGACAAGGACAGATATATTGCTATTTTCTAGGCGACCTGATACAAAAAGAACATTCTGTTCAGGAACATACATAATACTATCAAAACTCTTAAACTTTTGTTCTCCTAGCCATTTGCCTGTAGATGCGTCGGTTTTAGTCAGTAATGTAATATAAAAAAGTAAGATGCCTTCTTCTAAAGCCATGCACAATAAATTGATGAATCTTACCTACGAAATTGAACTCCAAACTGGTGAGAAATTGATACTACCTGAATCTTTAGTTCAGAACATTGGAGCGGGACGTTGGTTAATTACTATCGAACCATTAATAGAGGCGAAAGCAGTATCTACTCGCAGTCATGATGCCTTTCTCAAAGGATATGCACCAGAAGATGAGGGGTTATATGATGACTGGGATCTGAAATATCAAAATCATCCTGTTATCTAAAGAGCGCTCACTTGACTTTCAAGATAGTCGCTACAAATAACTTTAATTCAATTTTTGTGTGTTACCACCACCCCCAAGATTTAAACCATCTGGACTCTCATACACTTGACCACCTACGAAATAAGTGATAACACTATTTCTATTGGTACACGTCATTCTTTGTACTTCTCCAGTCCCTCTATACGCGCTTGCAGTATTGCCACCGCGATTTAACTGGGAAAATGGAAATAAATCCTATACTTCAAAAAGGGTTAGATATAGGCATAAAAACCACATTAGAAGAATTAGTAACTTCTGGAAAATTAACGCTGAAAGTAATTACAGAAATTCGTCCTCTTCCAGAACCACAATTCAACAGTATTTGGATTGAACATAGAGAAGAAATTTACCGCTTTTTCCGTGAAGCATTGAATAACGTGATCCAACACGCCCAACCACCTCACGGTACGGCTACCCAAGTATTTGTTAGTTTAGAGCAACAGGGAGATAAATGTACTTTAGTAATAGCAAATGATGGAGCTATTTTAGCATCTACTTATAGACCCAAAAAAGGCGGCTATGGTACTAAAATTATGGATACTGTAGCCCGTGAACTTATAAATGGTGTATGGGAAATATCAGTTTTATCGAATGAAGAAGTGCGAGTTACACTAAGTTGGCATTTACCTAACTGACAATTAAGGCAATTCTACAGAATTAGGTTTAGCAATATGCGGTAAACCCCAACCAAGTTTTTCCCTAAGAATACGGAAAAATTCCGGTGACTGGAGACGAATAAATCGGGCGCTATAGGGCGATCGCTCTAAATATACCCGATCTTCCGGTAAAATATAACATCCACCATTACCATCCACAACCATCACCAACCGGGGAATATTCACAGGATATATATTGACTGGTTCACTATCGGGAAACACCAAAGCCCTAGAAGCCAGAGAATGAGGACAAATAGGTACTAACTGCAATACAGGCACACCGGGAGTAATTACTGGACCACCTGCGCTTAAAGAATAAGCCGTTGAACCAGTGGGAGTAGAAACAATAATTCCATCAGCCGCAATATCCACAGGTGAATGTCGTCCCACCGCAATTTCAAAATGGCACATACAAGTTAAAGGTTCTCGATGTAGCACCATTTCATTTAAACAGAGGGCTTCCCATTTCACCGTATCTCCCCGCATAACTTTAACGGTGAGCATAGCTCTATCTTCAACCTGATATGCACCCGCCATTGCCTGTTCTAAGGCTTGGGGCAATTGGTTAAGATAAATTTCCGTCAGAAATCCCATGTGACCAGTATTTACCGTCAGCATGGGGATACCAGAGGGGGCTACCAGGCGTGATGCTGCTAATACAGTTCCATCACCTCCTAACACCACAGTAAATTTCATATCTGAGTCAAAGCCAGGGGGCGTAAGACCTTCAATGGGGGTGTGAAAGACAGGACTATCTGGTTGAGAATAGCCCAATATCCCACCGATACTAGCTGTGATGTACACATCCCAACCAGCAGCGGTAAGTTTGTCTTTTAGTTCAATAGCGACACTACTCGCTATCGGTTTAACGTCGTTATAGATAATGCCTGCTTTCGGCACACTCAAATATCCAAGTCTAAGGGCTGTTTTTTATGTATCTCATAGTTACACATTTTGGACTAATGTAACCATAAGTCTCATATTTATTGACTATTGGCTTTGGAAGATTCTTTAAAGGGAGTCTTTTTACTTTTGAGCTTTTTGCTTTTAGCTTTCTCGTAATCTAACTGTTTCAGCTTGTTCATAATCCGGCTGAAATATTCTTGTAGATATACTTCCAGTGTGGTGGTTTGCTGTTTGTCTAAACCAAAAATAGTATATACTTCGTCCATATTTTCTGCGTTTAGAGCTTTACCACTGGCTAAAACTTCTGTAAAAGCTAATCTATCAGCAACATTCCATCCCCATTGAAAGCAGCGTAGTAAATTCCGTACAGCCCGTAATAATCCAATGGGCATTCGTGTAACTTTTGCATCTCTATCAGACAAGCGCTCGCAAAGATTAATAATTTCCTCGGCACTCCAAGCACGAGTTCCCACGACTGGGAAAGCTTGCTTTTCTGTTTCTGGTACTGTCAAAGCCCGCACTGCAAATTTAGCAATATCTTGAGTATCCATGTAGCCAATAGGTGAGGATGTTCCCGTCACCCATACTGGTTGTTTTTCTAAAATAGGTATACCATATTGACCAATTAATCCTTGCATAAATCCAGCCAAACGTAAAATTGTGTAGTTTAAACCGGATTCTACCAAGTATGCTTCTGTACATCCCTTAATTTCCATTAGTGGTACATTGGGATATTTATCAGCATCGAGAATGGAAAAGAAGATAAATCTTTCTACACCAGCGGCTTTGGCTGCTTGAATTAATGCTACTTTTCCATCCCAATCTACCTCTTTAATAGTTAGAGAATCTGTAGCACGGGACGTAGCGGCATCAATAACTGCTGTTACTCCCGTCAATGCTTCCGTCAGGGTTTGCGGATTGCACAAGTTTCCTCGTACCAGTTCTGCACCCCATTCTTTCAAAAAAGCTGCTTTTTTAGGACTCCGAACGAGACAGCGGACTTTGTATCCTTCATCAATTGCGCGACGGGCTACTTGTCTTCCCAGTGTGCCAGTTGCACCAACTATTAATAATGTCATGGGGTTGGTTATATATCTTAATGTTTATGAAAAGAATCTTAACAGAATTAGTTATGTAAATAAAACTTTACATCATTTTAATAAAAGATTTAGGAGTTCAGGAGTTCAGGAGTTCAGGAGTTCAGGAGTTCAGGAGTTCAGGAGTCACCGAGTCACCGAGTCAGGAGTCACCGAGTCAGGAGTCACCGAGTCAGGATGAAGAATTAATTTTTTTCCCCTACTTCCCCTACTTCCCCTACTTCCCCTACTTCCCTTACTTCCCTTACTTCCCCTACTTCCCCTACTTCCCCTACTTCCCCTACTCCCCTACTTCCCCTCTACTCTTCTGCGCCTTGAATTTTGAGTAACAAAGCACCGATCGCCCAACCTACGAAGATTAGACCGAAAGATAGCATAGCTGCATTTAATATTTCGCTGCCCATTTGCTGTAATGCTCCTTTGTGGATTGTTGATTTATGTTTCCTGTTTTTCAGACCGCTGAATTTGATTTGAAGGCTCAAATCTTATTTTCAACTTTGAGGATTCAGATAAACTGGGTCTATCAGAATTATTGAGATTAAACCTCTATCAATAATTCTAAACCAATTTAGGGATGATATTCGGGGATAGACGACGATGGGCAGGGATACAAGATCATGATTAATCAAGATAAACGTCCGCGTTTGGTGCTGACACTGGGAGATCCGGCGGGTATTGGCTCTGAGGTAGTTTTGAAGGCTTTGGCTGATCCTGAAGTTACTCAAGATTGTGATGTGGTGGTGGTGGGAAATAGAATTTTATTAACTCAGGTTTATGAAAATATCAGTAAAAATATTGATAATTCCCTCGCTTTGGTCAATCCTGCTGATTTGTCTGTAGTTGATGTGCCTAGTGCTGGTGAAATTATTACTGGTGTGGGGAATGCAGCTAGTGGTGCGGCGAGTTTTGCTTATATGGAATATGCCATATCTCAAACTTTGGCGGGTGAGTTTGATGGAATTGTTACCGGACCTATCGCTAAATCTGCTTGGAAGGCTGCTGGTTACAATTATCCAGGACAAACGGAACTTTTAGCCGCAAGGGCTGGTGTGGAGCGTTTTGGGATGTTGTTTGTGGGGCGATCGCCTTTTACTGGTTGGACTCTGCGGGCTTTACTTGCTACCACACATATTCCTTTACGTCAAGTAGCTGAGGCATTAACACCGCAGTTGTTGACACAGAAATTAGATTTGCTAGTGGAGTATTTGGAAAATGATTTGGGGATTAAAAATGGGAGAATTGCGATCGCCGGGTTAAATCCCCACAGCGGTGAAATGGGACAACTAGGAACGGAAGAAATAGATTGGTTAATTCCCTGGCTGGAGTCAGAACGCCAAAAACGCCCCCATTTACAGCTAGAAGGACCCATCCCCCCAGATACAATGTGGGTGAAACCAGGTATGGCTTGGTATGGTAATTCTTCAGTTAAAAATCCGGCTGATGGTTACTTGGCACTTTATCACGACCAAGGTTTAATTCCCGTGAAGTTGATGGCTTTTGATCGGGCTGTCAATACTACCATTGGTTTACCGTTTGTGCGGACTTCCCCGGATCATGGTACAGCTTTTGATATTGCCGGCAAAGGCATTGCTGACCCAACAAGTATGAAAGCAGCGATTAATTTGGCGGTTGAAATTAGTCGGGAGGGTTTAATATGACAGGACATAAAAAGTTTATACTCAAAACGGCTTGATTGTTTGATTCTAAACGTAGGGGTAAAGCAAGAGCTTCATTGGTGTCAACTTAACGTAAAACCTCTATCCCGCAAAGAACTCAAGTCATCTCATTCCCAGTCTCTGACCCTTCCCTACGAGGCTACGGTGTACACACAAGTGTTATCTGCAAGGGTTTCAGGCGTTATAGACCCCTGAAATTGTCATTACGAGCGCAAGTAATCACATAATCTCGTGGTTTCATTCCGCACTTCGTGCCGCTTCGCTAACATCGCCCAACAACACTGATTAAGCTGCGCTTAATTTTGCTCGTTGGGCAATTCGTCACTTACGCGTATTCATCTCACCACCTACCCGATAGGGTAGGTGAGAGGCTTCTACTGTTTAAACTAACAATGCTTTGGCTTTAGCTAAAACATTATCAACAGTGAAGCCAAACTTCTCCAAACAAATACCACCAGGAGCAGAAGCACCAAAAGTATCAATACTTACAGTGTCGCCTTCACTACCTGTATATTTGTGCCAACCGAAGCTACTAGCAGCTTCTACCGATAGACGCTTAGTAACAGCTTTTGGTAGAACAGATTCTTTGTAAGCTGCATCTTGTGTATCGAACAAGGTAGAAGAAGGCATAGAAACTACACGAACCTTCTTACCGACCGCAGTTAATTTTTCTGCTGCACTTACACAGAGGCTGACTTCTGAACCAGTACCAATCAAGATGATATCTGGTGTACCTTGGCAATCAACAATTGTATATCCACCCTTAGCGACACCTGCAATGGATGTACCTGCCAAGTTAGGAACATTTTGACGAGTGAACGCCAATAAAGTGGAAGCGTGTGCTTTAGACTTCTCAATTGCGACTTTGTAACCACCAGAGGTTTCATTTCCGTCAGCAGGACGAATTACGGTTAAATCAGGAATGGCACGCAAAGAAGCAAGGGTTTCAATAGGTTGGTGAGTAGGACCATCTTCACCTTGACCAATGGAGTCGTGAGTCATGACCCAAATTGAACCAGCTTCAGAGAGCGCAGCCAAACGAATAGCAGCCCGCATATAATCTGTGAAGATTAGGAAGGTTGCACCGTAGGGAATTAAACCTGAGTTGTGCAACGCCATACCATTACAGATTGCACCCATTGCGTGTTCCCGCACACCAAAGTGGATGTTGCGGTTGGCAAAATGTCCTTTTTGGAAGTCTCCAGCACCTTTGAGTTCGGTGAGGTTGGAGTGGGTTAAGTCAGCAGAACCACCAATTAATTCTGGCAAAACAGCCCCGAGTTTGTTGAGGC
This sequence comes from Anabaena sp. 54, assembly GCF_017355725.1. Taxonomy (NCBI): domain Bacteria; kingdom Bacillati; phylum Cyanobacteriota; class Cyanophyceae; order Nostocales; family Nostocaceae; genus Anabaena; species Anabaena sp. 54. Next base: position 28,066 of record NZ_JAAVWA010000005.1, on the reverse strand, counting down.
AGTTTTCTGAGTGTTTGCGGGTGGGTAATGCTTTGTCTTCGGTTGTGTAGGTAGGTAATACTTTGTCCCAACCGTCTGGTAATTTACCAGTAATGAAACGGTCAAATTCCGCTGCTTCTTGGGGGTATTTAGCTTTGTAGTCAGCATAAACTGTATTCCATTCGGATTCGTAACCTGCACCGCGTTCTACTGCTTTGCGAGTATGATTTAGAGCATCTTCAGGAACTACAAAGGCATCATATTCCCAACCTAAGTTTTTGCGGGTAGCGATGGTTTCTTCTGGACCCAAAGCCGCACCGTGAATACCAGCGGTATCTTGTTTGTTAGGAGAACCATAACCAATGGTGGTTGTCACCTTAATCATGGTGGGTTTGTCGGTGACGGCTTTTGCAGCTTCAATAGCTTTGGCAATTCCCGCTAAGTCGGTGTTACCGTCTTTAACGTGGATAACGTGCCAACCGTAAGATTCAAAGCGTTTGGAAACGTCTTCAGTGAAAGCTACATCTGTAGAACCATCAATGGAGATGTGGTTATCGTCATAAAGAGCAATCAGTTTACCTAATCCCCAGTGTCCAGCAATGGAAGCAGCTTCACCGGAAATTCCTTCCATGTTGCAACCATCACCCAGAAGTACATAAGTATAATGATCAACTATCTTGGCATCTGGTTTGTTGAACTTAGCAGCTAGGTGTGCTTCTGCTACTGCTAAACCCACTGCATTGGCAATTCCTTGACCTAAAGGACCTGTGGTAACTTCTACACCGGCTGTAACAAAATTTTCGGGGTGGCCTGGGGTCTTAGCACCCCATTGACGAAATTGCTTGATGTCGTCTATGGTAACGCTATCGTAGCCGGTTAAGTACAGTAGGGCATACTGCAACATTGAACCATGACCAGCGGATAAAACAAAGCGATCGCGGTTGAACCACTGAGGATTTTTGGGGTTATAGCGCATGAAGCTATCCCAAAGCACAAAAGCCATTGGAGCCGCGCCCATCGGTAGTCCAGGGTGTCCCGATTTAGATTTTTCTATGGCATCTACAGCCAAAAAGCGGATCGAATTAATACAAAGTTCTTGGATGGATTGGGTTGCAACAGCCATAATCTCTTATTGTTAACGACGGGTTAGGACTCTTTTTAGCTTGTTCTTGTTGGGTTCATTATCAAGTGATCCCACTTTTCTCATCATCCCATTCCTAATTGTCAATGGACAAGGGGGATATTGTGAGTTTTTGGTGATGAATAAAGCCAATAATTTAATCTTGCTGTTCCCAAAGCGTGGCATAAGCCATACTAACGGTTCAGCAGAGAATGATCTCTATCATACTTGCCACAGGTTCACTTCTAAAAAGCCAACCAGTAACAAAATTACAGTAGGAGTTCAGGAGGTAGGGGCGCAGGGCCTGCGCCCATTCAGGAGTATGGCTAACGCCACGCTGCGCTATCAGGAGTTCAGGAGTTCAGAAGGAAGAAGAAAGAAGAAAGAAGAAAGAAATTTCTCCCCTACTCCCCCTACTCCCCCTACTCCCCCTACTCCCCCTACTCCCCCTACTCCCCCTACTCCCCCTACTCCCCCTACTCCCCTGCCCCAACAGCGATAGGATATTTTTTATTTGCAAGTCACTAGAGAGTAAATTTCTTGAATGCCAGGGTAACATTATGACCACCAAAGCCAAAAGAATTAGATAAAGCCACCTCGACTACCTGATCACGGCTAGTATGGGGAACATAATCTAGGTCACATTCTGGATCAAGATTTTCGATATTGATGGTGGGGGGAATTTTGTTATGAGCGATCGCTAAAATTGTCGCTACAGCTTCAATCCCACCAGAACCGCCTAACAGGTGTCCTGTCATGGATTTAGTAGAACTGATGGCTACTTTATACGCATGATCTCCCAAAGCTTTCTTAATCGCCGCGGTTTCATTCACATCATTGGCTGATGTACTAGTTCCATGAGCATTGATGTAACTAACCATTTCCGGTGTCAGTGACGCATCTTTTAAAGCTAACTCAATCGCTCTGGCTGCACCTAAACCACCGGGAACAGGAGAAGTCATGTGATAAGCATCACAGGTCATCCCATAACCAACAATTTCCCCATAAATCCTTGCGCCCCGGCTGAGGGCGTGTTCTAATTCTTCGAGAATTAAAATTCCTGCTCCTTCACCCATGACAAAGCCATCACGATCACGATCAAAAGGACGACAAGCATGAGCCGGATCATCATTGCGGGTGGACAGGGCGCGAGCAGATGCAAATCCTGCCACTGACAGGGGTGTAACTGCGGCTTCACAGCCACCGCAAATCATGGCTGTAGCATATCCGCCTTGAATCTGACGAAAAGCATCGCCGATAGAATTAGAACCCGCAGCACAAGCTGTTACAGAGCAGGAATTCGGACCTTTTGCCCCAGTATGAATTGCTGTTAATCCTGCTGCCATATTGGCGATCATCATGGGAATCATGAAGGGACTACAACGACTAGGACCTTTATTAGGATCTAAGTAAATGGTTTGTTGGTCTTCTAAAACCTTAATTCCACCAATTCCCGAACCGATAATTACACCAACTTGTTCAGCGTTGAGATCATCAATTACTAAACCTGAATCAGCAACAGCTTGTTTAGCTGCTGATACACCCAATTGGGCAAACCGATCCATCCGCTTGGCTTCTTTGCGATCTAAGTAAGTGTGTGGATCAAAGTTCTTGACTTCACCCGCAATGCGGCAACTATGTTTAGAAGCATCAAAGGCGGTGATATAGTCAATTCCATTCCGTCCGCTTAATAATCCTTCCCAATATTCGGCTGGTGTGTTACCAATAGGTGTAATCGCGCCCACACCTGTTACAACAACGCGGTTACGTTTATAGTCTATCATGATTGCATTAAATATGGCGAAAAAGCAGCAGGGGGAAACAATTAAGAGGGCTGAGTTCCGAGTTAAGTATTCTTAGTTAAGACTATACTGTTTGCTCAATATTATGGACTTTTGGTGCTTTTTTTGAAGTCAAACTTACAGTTTAGACACTTAACACTCATCTAAGGACGGGTTTATCCAGTTAATTTGTATACTCTTAAAGTATTTGTTTAAACCCGTCAATGCTGAATATAATTTCGTCTATGGAGATGCAGCAACGTGACTAGAGATATAATCAACTACGGCTTGAACAGTTGTAATTTTTTCAGCCGCTTCATCAGGAATGTCGATCTCAAATTCTTCTTCCAAAGCCATGACTAACTCCACTGTATCTAGGGAATCAGCCCCTAGATCTTCCATAAAATTGGCATTTGGTATAACCTTAGCCTCATCCTCTATGCTAAGTTGCTCAACGATAATCTTTTTAACTTTTTCAAAAGTTGCTGCTTGGCTCATAAATAAAAGTCCTTAACAAGTTGCTATGATTTGCTCTAAATGAACAAAGTTTTTTTTGGGCATATACATCTTATCGGAAAGGGTGAACCTGAGTATAGGTTCTATCATTAAAACTGAGGATTAAAGATGAAGGAGATCCTGGAAATGAGAGATAAAGGTTTAATAACCACAGTAACCACCCAATTAATCAATCCTCATCACCTCTAAACAATAAACCAACTATACTTTTATGCTATCTAAACCGCTAAAATACGCTTACTATCCAGGCTGTGTAGCTCAAGGGGCTTGTAGGGAACTGTATATATCAACTCAATCTCTCACTCAAGCCTTGGGTATTGAATTGGTTGAACTGAAAAAAGCCTCTTGCTGTGGTTCAGGGACATTTAAAGAAGATTCTCAACTACTAGAAGATACCGTTAACGCCAGAAATATCGCTTTAGCAGAATCATTAAATCTCCCTTTACTTACCCATTGCAGCACTTGTCAAGGTGTTATTGGTCATGTTGATGAACGATTAAAAGAATGTCAATCTACCAATCCCGATTACGTGAATAAAGTTAATGGTTTATTAGAAAAAGAAGGTTGTTCACCCTATCGGGGGAGTACAGAAGTTAAACATCTTCTTTATGCTTTAGTCACAGATTATGGTTTAGAAGAAATTACCCAGCGAGTCACCAAAAAATTAAGTGGATTAAAATGTGCAGCTTTTTATGGCTGTTATCTCCTCCGCGCTCAGAAATCCATGCCCTATGATGATCCTTTTAAACCCGAAGCAATGGAAAATGTATTTCGGGCAGTAGGGGCGACACCTGTATATTATCGTGGCAGAACTCAATGCTGTGGTTGGCCTTTATCCAGCTACGCGACAACCGAATCTTTCCAAATGGCGGGAAATCACATCCAAGAAGCTTTAAATAATGGTGCTGATTGTATTGTCACACCATGTCCTCTGTGTCATTTGAATTTAGATTCTCGTCAACCAGAAGTAGAAAAGGTAATTGGTGAAAAGTTAGGTTTACCGATTTTACACTTACCCCAGTTAATTGCTTTAGCTTTAGGTGTCAGTCCCAAAGAATTGGGTTTAGACAGACATATTGTGTCTACAAAACCCATTTTAGAAAAATTAGGTTGGTAAAATATCACCGAGAATTTAGAGAATTTAGATCCCCGACTTCTTAGAGGATGTTTGAAAAGTCCCTCATGGTGTATCAAATATTTTTAGATCCCCCTAAATCCCCATTGAAAAGGGGGACTTTGACTCTAGTTCCCCCCTTAGCAAGGGGGGTTAGGGGGGATCTGTAAGTGCCTAAAATCACAGCCTAAAACTTTTCAAACACCCTCTTAGAGAAGTCGGGGATCTGTGGATCACTCATTTTTACCAATCACCGATTTTTGATATTCTTCCTCACTAATTAAATCCTGATTGTTTTCTACACGATCTAAAAATACTAATCCCTCCAAATGATCATACTCATGTTGAAAAATTCTGGCAACAAAATCAGTTAATTCTTGTTTTTGTAAATTGCCATAACGGTCTGTATATTCAACTTCAATTGTTTGATATCTAGGAACTAAACCCCTAATTCCAGGAACACTTAAACAACCTTCCCAATCTTTAACCACTTCTGAAGAATTGGCAACAATTCGGGGATTGATCATTGCTGTTGCTTGCATTTCTGGCGCATGGGGATATCTGGCATTAGGACGGGAAGCAACGATAAATAAACGGTAGGATGCTGCTATTTGTGGTGCAGCAATTCCCACCCCATTAGCTTGAGCAACTGAGGTAATTAATTCATCAATGAGGTTTTGAATTTCTTGATTTTGAATATTCTCAACCGCAGCAGCTTTTTGTCGTAATATCGGATTACCTAATTTAATGATTGGTGCTAATTCATTCATTTTCAAATCTCTATATTTTTCTCATACCAAATTTCATTATCGCCGTTTTGACGATTATACCATTGATGATGTGCGATCGCCCTCCGATTGCGTCGCCTTCTACCTCGCACCGTCATGAATGCCGTAAGGTGTTACTTTACGCATTAAAAAAAGCGAGACAAGAAGTGGCTTCCGTGCCGTTCGCTCTTTTCTGTGAAATAATTAGGGCTTGCTAAATAAAGCTAAAACCATTGTAAACTTTACCTATTAGCCGGGAAATATGGCTTACGCCAGTAGATGTCAAGTTGCTATTTCCTAATCCCATAAAACCCATAAAACCACAAAAAAGGATCATGACAATGAGTACAGAATATCATGTCCAACTTATTCAAGCAGGTAACACCCAAACCTTAACAATTCCTCAAGAATTAAACCTATCAACAACAGAAGTAATTATCCGACAAGAAGACGGAAAACTGATCATAGAACCCTATCAAAAAAAATCCCTCCTGGAAATTTTTGCCACCTTAGATGATATTGAAGAAGATTTTCCCAATGTTGATGAAGGATTATTACCCCTAGATAATATTGAACTGTAAAAATGTCTTATTCTTACTTACTCGACACTAATATACTCTCTGATTTTATTAAACACCCAACAGGGAGAATTTTTTCTCAAATTCAAGATGTTGGTGAAGAAAAAATTTGTACCAGTATTATTGTAGCTTGTGAATTACGATTTGGCGCGGAAAAAAGCAATTCATTCCGATTAAAACAAAGAATTGAACTAGCTTTTAGCATTATTCCTGTATTGCCATTAATGGCGGATGTAGATCATAATTATGCCACAATTCGCACACATTTAGAACGTCAAGGAACGCCCATTGGTAGTAATGATTTATTGATTGCTGTGCAAGCGTTCACTCTAAATCTAACTCTCGTTACTGCCAATGTTCGTGAATTTTCTCGCGTTCCTAATTTAAAAGTAGAAAACTGGCTTAAATCTGATTAAGAAAGCTATGAGAAATGAAGAATAAACACAAAAATCACGTGAATTATACTCAACACGGCTTAATTATTTTATTTAAGCGGGTAGGGGTAAAGCAAGAGCTTCATTGGTGTCAACTTAACGTGAAAGCCTTGTAAAATATCAGTTTCACCCTTTCTCGTTCTCATACTCTGTATGGGAATGAATTCTAGAAGGCTCTGCCTTCTATGAAAACAGAGGCAGAGCCTCTGTAATAGCATTCCCAGTCAGAGACTGGGAACGAGATATCATCAGGATTTGAGCTTAAGTTGACACCAATGAAGCTCTTGCTTTACCCCTACAAATCTAGGTTTTTCGTGATTTTATAAAAGTCCATGTCCCAACCGTTTTGAGGATAAAAATTTCGGCATTTCCCTTATAATATGGCGATCGCCATCTGGGCTATTAGCAACGCCAAGTTTTATCAGTTTTGAGAATGTGGGCAGGAAATCCGGGACAACTGACCAAATATCAATTTTCCTTGTTAATTGGTAAAGGTGCAGGTTTAACTAAAAATTGAGAAATTTTGCCATTACGCTCTACTTGCACTTGTAAAGGAATGCCAACTTGACTATTTTCTACTATTCTTTGCACCTCATCAACTTTCAAAACGGGTTGATTATTCATACTTTTGATCACATCTCCTGGACGTAATCCAGCAGTGGCTGCGGGTGAGTTAGGAACAATCCTCACTAATAGAATCCCTTGATTTGCAGATAAATTTATTTTCTCTCCAAATCGAGCAATGATTTTTTCCTTAATTTCTGGCGTTAATGTTACCATTTGTATGCCCAAATAGGGATGATCAACTCTACCTTTAGCAATTAGTTCTTCGGCAATTTTTTGGGCAGTATTAATAGGAATCGCAAAACCTAAACCTTGAGCGCCTTGAATAATTGCTGTATTCATGCCAATGACTTCACCACGAGCATTTAGTAATGGTCCACCAGAATTACCAGGATTAATTGCTGCATCTGTTTGCAGATAATCAACACGCTTATCACTTGCACCGATATCACTACTAGAACGATCTGTGGCGCTGATAATTCCAGATGTGACAGTATTATTTAAACCCAAGGGATTACCAATAGCGATAACGGCTTCTCCTGGTTGCAAAGTATCCGACTTACCTAAAGCTAGACTGGGTAAATTACTGGCATCAATTTGAATTACTGCCACATCTGTTACAGCATCTTCGCCTAATACTTTACCTTTAAAAGTTCTGCCGTCTTTGAGGGTAACTGTAACTAAATCAGCACCGTCTACAACATGAGAATTAGTTAAAATTTGCCCAGATGAATTAATGATAAATCCCGAACCGCTACCTCTTTCTACTCTTTCTCTTTGTTGAGAAGGGATTCTATTGCCAAAAAAGCCGCGAAAAAAGGGATCAGAAAATTCGTCTGGTGCTTGAGTTGTGACGGTTCTTGTCGAATCAATGCGAACAACTGCACCTCCCACCTTTTGTACTACTTTGACAACAAAGTTAGGATCTCCAGAAGAGGAAAAAATCGCGGGAGGAGCAATTTCTATAGTGGGTGCAGTGGTTTTGTGTGGTTGTGCATTGCTAGGTTCGATTTCTGTGGTGGTTTTCTTGAGATTCGTACAACCTCCCAGCATGAACACGGCTACACCACACACTGCGAGCCATTTTTTACCCTTATTTCCCCAATTTTGCCCTAAAAATCTAGTATTAATATTCTGCGCTGCTAAGTTATGATTATTAATTTTTATCATGTGATTATTGCTCCGTATTCGTTAGTAGGTGCTAGGATATTAGCTACCGGGTTTTTATCAAAATGATTATAGGTGACACAGAAGTAATTACGAATTAGGAATTAGGAATTACGGATAAAGGTGGCGTTAATGGAAATTCCCATAGATGATTTATGGAATCGTGTATTAGAGCGGTTACAGTTAGAGTTAGCTCCGCCTACCTTTGAAACTTGGATTAAAACAGCTTATGCACAGCAGCTAGAAAATAACTGTTTGGTAATATATGCTCCTAATCCTTTTGCTCGCAATTGGCTTCAGAAGTATTACATTAATACTATTGCTAATGTAGTCCACGATATTGTGGGTTATCCAATAGAGATTTATATTACTGTAGTTGAGGATAAGGGAGTTTCTCATGTGGATAAACCGGAAGTGGAGGGGAAATTACCAGCAATAAATCATATTTTGGCAAATGCTCCCATAAATTCGCAAAAGACTTCAGATTTAAATTCTAAATATGTTTTTTCTCGTTTCGTTGTCGGAGCTAATAATCGCATGGCTCATGCGGCTTCTCTAGCCGTGGCAGAATATCCGGGTAGGGAATTTAATCCGTTATTTTTATGTGGTGGTGTGGGTTTGGGGAAAACTCACTTAATGCAAGCTATTGGTAATTATCGCTGGGAAATCTGTCCTCATTCTAAGATATTTTATGTGTCTACGGAGCAGTTTACAAATGATTTGATTACTGCAATTCGTCAAGATAGTATGCAGAGTTTCCGCGAACATTATCGGGCTGCTGATATGCTGCTAGTTGATGATATTCAGTTTTTGGAGGGGAAGGAATATACTCAAGAGGAATTTTTTCATACTTTTAATACTTTACATGAGGCGGGTAAGCAAGTTGTAATTGCTTCAGACCGTCCTCCTAATCAAATTCCCAGTTTACAAGAACGGTTGTGTTCACGGTTTTCTATGGGGCTAATTGCTGATGTGCAAATGCCTGATTTAGAGACGAGAATGGCAATTCTGCAAAAAAAAGCTGAGTATGAAAATATTCGTTTACCACGAGAGGTGGTTGAATACATCGCTTCTAATTGTACTTCTAATATCCGTGAGTTGGAGGGGGCGTTAATTCGAGCTTTGGCTTATATTTCTATTTGGGGTTTACCTATGACTGTGGAAAATCTGTCACCGATTTTAGGCACTCCTAGTCAGAAAATAGAAACTACTCCTGAGATAATTTTAAATATAGTTGCAGATGCTTTGAATGTTTCTATTGAGGATTTGAAGGGTAATTCCCGTCGTCGAGAAATAAGTTGGGCTAGGCAAATAGGAATGTATTTAATGCGACAACTTACGAATTTGAGTTTACCCAAGATAGGGGAGGAGTTTGGGGGTAAAGATCATACGACGGTGATGTATAGTTGTGAGAAAATTACCCAGTTAAAGGAGAGTGATCAGAGTTTAATTCAAACTTTACACCAATTGAGCGATCGCATCCAAATGGCTACTACCAAAAATAGAATTAATATCGTTGATGTTTTCCACAACCCAAAAAACTAACTTATCCCATTAAAATCTGCACTATTAAGTCCGAATTTTAAGAAAAATATAATAAATGATTAATTTTTATTTAAAATTGCGGTCAAAATCCAATTTTTTGCCGCAAAGCTGTGGAAAACTTTAATTTATTATTTATCAGTTTCATGAAGTATGATGATTTTGGGAAAATTCAGGATAGTTTTTCCACAGTTTTTCCACAGGTAACTATCCAGATTATTTGTTTTTTTATATCATGAGTATTGACAAATGGATGAATTTATGAGTGCTGCAATTTTCCAGGCTAAACAAGGTAGACAAGAAGGGGGAATTCCCATTGGCTCTGTTTTGGTTAAGGATGGTAAAATTGTCGGACAGGGACACAATAAGCGCGTCCAAGATGGTAATCCTGTAACTCATGCGGAGATTGATTGTCTCCGTAATGCGAGCAGAATTGGTAACTACAGAGGTACAATCTTCTACTCTACGTTAATGCCTTGTTATTTGTGTGCCGGTGCTGTGGTGCAGTTTGGCATTAAAAAAGTTATTGCTGGAGAATCAAAAACTTTTCCTGGCCCTAGAGAGTTTATGGTATCTCACGGTGTGGAAGTCATAGATCTAAATTTAGATGAATGTGAACAAATGATGAGTGAATTTATTACAACTAACCCGGAACTTTGGGATGAAGATATTGGGAGATAGGAGGTAGGGGCGCAGGGTCTGCGCCCATTCAGGAGTATGGCTAACGCCACGCTGCGCTATCAGGAGTTCAGGAGGAAGAAGAAATGAATGAAAATTGACACTCTCAGGGAGCCAAGCCACTGAGCTTTACGCTTACCGGATATTCCTGTAAAATTGTCCAAAAACCTATTACCCATTACCCATTACCCATTACCCATTTATATTGACCCCACAATTAAAATTGAGAAATTAGTGTCAATTTTCTCCAGTTGCGTTATGATGGCGATCGCAAGCCTAAAAACCTTGTTGGCTGGATATTGCCACGACTGTTCAGCATAAATAGCGTCTAGTAGTGGTAATTACCGTACAAAACCGAATTCCCAAGCAGCTTACTCTTGTTATTTATGGTATAGTGGAAAAGTTAGAACTAGCTTTACCAAACTATAATTGCTCTACGCGCAGGTAATAATTGCAAGCGGAAGGCTGTTTTGATCAAGAATTTACACACAAAAATCTGAAATACACCGAGTTTATGATTCAGCAAGTAATTCACCCAATGGTGAAATTGCAGCGCAACGTGCAATCACTCGTAGAATCCAATATTATCAAACCCAATGATAGGATTTGGAAGATTGCCTTACTCTATGGCGATGATTGGCAACATTGGAAACAGGAGTTGCTGGACTTTGGATTTAGCACCCAAGATCCAATTGGCGATTTATTAGCGGTAGAAAAGTGGGACGACGATTAAACATCTAAATTAGATTGGCTATATCTAGGATAGATTTGACGTAGATACACCTACCTCCAGCAATGATAGAACTTTGTCCTTGTTTTTATGGTGGGTGCAATTTCTTCGTCACCCGATTTTGGATTGACGATTTTGGACTTCGACTTCGCTCAGTCGAACGATTTTGGATTGACTCCACCCTCAAGTGTAGGGCTGGAAAATTTTGGATTTAGAATTGACGTTAGCGAAGCGTATGCAGCGCAGCGAGTATTTTTCCATCAGTAGAGGACGGAGACTGATACCAAATTTTTTAATCTAAAATCTAAAATCTAAAATCTAAAATCTAAAATTCCCCGTCCAAACACATACTCAAGCATTTTTATTAAGGTAGGTAAATTATGGTTCAAACCTTACCTAAAACCCAGTTAGTAACCTTTGAAGAGTTTATTAAATGGAAACCAGAAGGCGGATTTTATGAACTGCATGATGGGGAAATTATTGAGATGAATCCACCATTAGGAAAACACGAAAGCAGAACCGGGGTTTTAACTATAGAATTGGCTATAGAGTGCCGCCGCTTAAATCTTCCCTATTTTATTCCCAAACAGGCATTAGTTAAACCACCAACAACGGAATCAGCCTATTGTCCAGATGTTTTGTTGATAAATTCCACAAATCTAGTCAATGAACCGCTTTGGGAAAAAAAAGCAACAGTAACTCAAGGTGATTCTGTGCCATTAATCATCGAAGTGGTGAGTAGCAATTGGCGAGTTGATTACTATAGAAAATATAGTGATTATGAAGAAATGGGAATTAAAGAATATTGGATTGTTGATTATCAACCCTTTGGTGCTGGTAAATTCGTGGGTGAACCAAAACAACCTACCATATCAATTTGTTCTCTAATTGGTGATGAGTATGAAATTAACCATTTTAGAGACAATGAGCAAATAATTTCCCGCACTTTTCCCGAATTGAACCTAACCGCTAACCAGATTTTGCTAACTGCTGATTGATATTAATGCCTGAGCCAACTCCTTTGCAGTATGATAGCGATCGCGTGGTAAAGGTTCTGTCACACAATCAATTACCTGTCTTAATTTATCACTAATTGTTGGTATCCCTTTAACCTCAAAGCGAAAATTACGCCCCCTTTGCCGATAAAATTTTAAAGGATTTTCCCCAGTTAATAAAAAAATTAACGTCGGACCAATAGCATACAAATCAGATTGGGTAAGCGGTTGTCCCCGTTCCTGTTCAGGAGCGCAAAAACCCTCAGCGCCGATTCTTGTCCCTGGTTTTGTGCCAATTTCCTTAACAGCACCAAAATCCAATACAACAATACTATTATTACCACCTCGCACCATCAAATTAGCCGGCTTAATATCCCGGTGAATTAATGGTGTATGTTGGTGATGAAGATAATCTAGAATATCACAAGTTTGGATCATCCAAGCGATCGCTTGCTTCGGAGTTACAGGTCCAGTTAAGCGAATCCGTTTGTCTAAATCTTGTCCATGAATTAACTCCATAGCCAAGTATTTTTTACCATCTTCCACGAAGAAATCATAATACTTGGGAACTCCCCCATGATTAAGATGCTTGAGAATACTAGCCTCTCGGATGAATAACTCTTGAGCTTTGGGAATTTTCACCATATCAGCATTCATCTGCTTAATTACCAGTAATTGTGGTACACCAGTAATTTCACCAACACCATCCCAAGCTAAATAGGTAGTACCCATACCACCCTTTCCCAAAGTGCGTAATACCTGATAATGACGAATAGTCTTTTGCACCAAAATTGGTTGACCACAGTGAACACAAAACACATTTTGAGGACGATTCCCTTCGTGAGTACAACCAGCACTGGAATATTCTGGAATTATCTTTTGATTAATTTCTCCATTTCCTGAACCTGAAGCTCGGATAAGTAGAGGAGATAATTCCTGAACTTGTACCTTGAGTACAGGACCACCCTGAGCTAATTGCAGCAAAGAATTATCAGCAACGATAGATTTAGTAACCAAAAAGCCATTGAGGAAAGTGCCATTAGTTCCATGACTAATTAACTCCCAATCATCCCCTCCAGCATTAGTAACTAATTTCAGTTCTAAATGATACCGAGAAACTAAATTGTCAGCCAAAACAACGTGATTATCTACCGCCCGACCAATGCGAACGACGGTAGAACCCTCAAAGCACCACTGTTTCAGCGGTGTTTTTGTGCTTTTTTCTAATAGGGTCAAAGTAATCACAATACAACCTAAAATTTAAGATCAAAAAACTAATTTTAGAAGCAACTTTGCTAAGATAGTCTGACTTTCACTCGCACTAGTATAGCTGTAATATTGTCATGACCATTGTGTTCATTACCCAATTCAATTAAATCTTGAACCCCTGTTACTAAATTACTAGAAGAACTTAATAAGGGTTGGAGATGGGTTTGCCAATGAGTTTCTAAGCAGTCATTATCTGATAAACCATCTGAAACCAATACCAGAAGCATATCTTCATTGATATCAAATAACATCACATCAGGATGGAGAGCATCTTCGTTGCGTGGACCTAAAGCTTGGGTAAGTTGATAAGCATCTGCACGTCCATAGGCAATACTAGGTTCTATACCCCTAGCAATTTCTCGTTGACCAACTTCATGGTCTATAGTTATTTGTTCTAGTCCTTGCTTGCGAGTCAGCCAATAAAGACGACTATCTCCCACATGAGCAATTGCCGCTTGATTATCTTGAATTAGTAGCATGACCAAAGTAGTACCCATGCGACCAATACCAGAACGAGCTTCTTTTTGATTAAGCTCATAAATAGCCTGATTAGCCAGATAAACTGCGTGAAGAATAGACTCCTTGCGAGGCAATTCTGTATCTACCCAAGTTTTTTGAAAGTATTGACGGATAGTATTTACCGCTAATTGACTAGCTATTTCACCTCCAGCATGACCACCCATACCATCACAAAGAATATATAAACCTTGTGTTGTAACTTGACTATTTCCTGGTAACTCTATCTTGTGAACTTGACTATCAACACCAAAATAGTCCTCATTATGGTCGCGTTGACGACCCACATCAGTAGCTGCTGCATATTCCACGCTACTTAGCTGCATGGATAGAACTAGAGTTAGGGCTTCATCACTTTTATTTTTTGTATCATTACTTAGTGCCAAGACAGGTGATGAAGTTGGTTGTTCCTGATGACATTCTTCTGCTATTTCTTGTAAATGCGATAGCAATTGCGCCAGAGTTTGAATATTCCCAGATTCCACATACTCTAACATCTGCACCACACAATCCAATGGAGTGTGTTGGGATTCTCTAAACAAAGTTTGCCACATCCGACCCAAACTTTTAAGAGTTAAAGCTTGTTGTCCATTCTCTCGTATTTTCGTCAAATCTAAAACTTCGGGTGGTTGTGGTGTTAGTAACGGTGTCTCTATATATAGCCTTTGTAATATTAGAGTTTGGTCTTCATCTAAGCGCAAGTTCGACAACTCCAACAAACTTTGGCGACAATTTACAGTTTCTAACAACTCCCAAAGTTGAGTCATTTGATAAAACCAATGTAAAATTTCCAACGGACTTACTGTATCTCGTCGCAAAACATCAAGCAACGTCGGGAAATTGGATCTGTCTTCTAACAAGACTACTTGAAAATGATCTTGCTGCCAAGCATCATGAATATTTGGTATTCCTGGGCGCTTATCTACCTGCAATTTTAGATAAGCTTCCGCCAGACCCGGAATTGTCCTTATATCCATCTTGGTTTCGTGCAAAAGCATTGCCCCAATCAGTGATATTTTGTAAGGTTGACAATCTAGAACCTTGACTTCTATATAATCCGCAAATTCTTGTGGAGATTCTAACAAGCGATAACGTTGCCAAGGATCTAAATAAGCATCTAAAACAAATTTGGATAACAGACCAGAATCTCCGCCACCATCCGCTATATTTTCTAGATTTTGGCTTAATTTCGCAGTTTCCGCCACAACAGAAACTACCTTATCCACTGCCTGAGTAATGAGCGCGTACCAAACTGTGCTAGATTCTGCACCACATTTATAACAATACTGTGCATCTAAAGCCATATCGGCACTACATTCAGAGCAGATTTTATGAGCTAAGGATATACCACAGCTTTGACAGAACTTATTACTATCACCGTTTTCAAATTTACACTGGGGGCAAATCAGCATAGTCGGACTTCCTTGATTTTCCTGGTAAGGTGCTTTTAGCTACAAATATTCAAACAGTCCACAATTAAATAACTAAAATTAAAATTATGTAACCTAAGAACTAAGTGCTATTGTTGACACTCTTTTTGTATACTGATATTACAGTACCTTAATCTATTTTTCCGGTTAATGATTTAATCTTGCAACTTCTAGGGGAGTGAGTTCTCGCCATTGTCCTAGTGCTAAATCATCTAATTGAATATTACCAATACTTATCCTAATTAACCGCAAAGTCGGAAAACCCACAGCAGCAGTCATGCGACGGACTTGGCGATTTTTACCTTCAGTTAAGGTCATTTCTAGCCAAGCTGTGGGAATACTTTTCCGAAATCGAATGGGGGGAATACGTTGGACTACGGATGGTTCTTCTAACAATAACCTAACTTGAGCAGGACGAGTCCGGTAATCTTGAATTTCTACCCCAGTTTGTAGCTGATGAATTGCATCAATATCAGGAATACGTTCCACCTGCGCCCAATAAGTACGTTTATGACCAAAGCGCGGATGTGCTAGACGATGCTGTAACTGTCCATCATTTGTTAGTAACAGTAACCCCTCACTATCCCAATCTAAACGCCCCACAGCATAAACATCGGGAACATCTATATACTCTTTTAGCGTAATATGTTTGGGACTTTCTTGAGTAAATTGGCTCAAAACCCCATAGGGTTTGTGAAAAATAATATACCGATTATTCATAAAATATAGAAGGAGTCAGGAGGTAGGGGCGCAGGGACTGCGCCCATTCAGGATTCAGGAAAAAGAAGAAAGGATTAATAAACATCAATTATGACAATTAGCAAAATCAGCCGCAGATCCTTTTTATTTCTGGGTGGGGCAACCTTAGCACAAGGATTAACCTTAACATTACCTAGTTATGCTCAACCAGTTCAGGTAAACAAAAGTCAAATTAATGGTATCCCTTTTTATCAAACCATAGTTGATCTCACAGATCCAAAAACCTTGATTACAATGGGTTTAGCCAAAAATGCCAGCTTTGCGAACACCATTCAAAAAACCAGTGGTGATGAAGAATTTAGTAAATTAGTAGCGCGTTATAAGGCTGCTGTAGTTGCTAATGGCACATTCTTCGCCAAAAATCCTCAAAAAACAGTGATGGGTAACATGGTAGCTGGGGGAAAATTTGTCAAATACAGTCGCTGGGAAAATTTTGGGACTACCTTGGGATTAGGAGTTGACAATAAACCAGAAATGGTAACAGCCAGAGTAGACGGTAAACCCGAATGGAATAAACATTGGTTTTCCCTAACCTGTGGACCGAGATTATTGCGACAGGGGGAAATATGGATAAATCCCAGTATTGAAGGCTTTAAAGATCCTGTTGTTTTAGGCAATAGCGATCGCACAGCCATTGGTTTTACTCAGGACGGCACAAAGCTGATTTTAGCCAATTTTGAAATTAACCTCACTTTACAGCAGGAAGCAGAGGCAATGAAAGCGATCGGTTGTTATGAAGCTATGAATTTAGATGGTGGAGCATCCAGAGCCTTAGCCAACAAGACTAATATTGTAGTTCCCGCGGGTAGACCTTTAACCAATGTAATCGTCATTTATGATGCCACAAATCCCGCTCCCACAGCCTTAGAACAGGCATGGCTGAAGTTTCAAAAAGGAGAATACCCTTCCATACCTGCCTCGTAAATAAGGCACGGTTCAGGAATTAGAGGAATAATTACCAATTAGCCAGCCCTTGATTACGGAGTCAGGGGTATAGTATTTAATTTTTAATGGGGTTTGACGGCAAATACGACTATAAAGTTACGGTTCACCCCAATTCCTGAAAGTATTAATTCCCATACATTAGTCAATGTGAAAGCACATAAATCCATGAAACCACTAGACATAATTTATAAAATTCACCGTTCCCCTGACGGTTCGGTAAACCACCCTGCATGGAATGGCTACCACTGAGTTTATTTCTATTTCTTGCCCTGGGTAGCCTAGTTTGGGATTGTCTTCCCAGCAAAGCCATCAGTTTCTTTTTGGGCAACTGATTGTTATTAGCAGTTAGTTAATGCAATTTTATATTCTCTCTGAGTTCATTTAGTAATTTTATACGGAGCAAACACCCAAAATGGCAAAAGTAGTTGGAATTGATTTAGGAACGACTAACTCCTGTGTAGCAGTAATGGAAGGTGGTAAACCCACTGTTATTGCTAATGCGGAAGGTTTTCGGACAACACCCTCGGTAGTTGCATTTGCTAAAAATGGCGACAATTTAGTGGGTCAAATCGCTAAACGCCAAGCGGTAATGAACCCCGAAAATACTTTTTATTCAGTGAAACGCTTTATTGGTCGTCGTTTCGACGAAATTACCAACGAAGCTACAGAAGTTTCTTATAAAGTTCTCAGCAGTGGCGGTAACGTTAAGGTAGATTCTCCTGGTGCTGGTAAACAATTTGCTCCTGAAGAAATTTCTGCGAAAGTTCTCCGCAAATTGGTTGAAGATGCTAGTAAATACCTGGGTGAAACTGTTACCCAAGCTGTAATTACCGTTCCCGCTTACTTCAACGACTCTCAGCGTCAAGCTACTAAGGACGCGGGAAAAATCGCTGGTATTGACGTTCTCCGCATTATCAACGAACCTACCGCAGCTTCCCTAGCTTATGGCTTTGATAAAAAGAGTAACGAAACTATCCTGGTATTTGACTTGGGTGGTGGTACTTTCGACGTATCTGTTCTAGAAGTAGGTGACGGTGTATTTGAAGTATTATCAACATCCGGTGATACTCACCTGGGTGGTGACGACTTTGATAAAAAAATCGTTGACTTCCTAGCTGAACAGTTCAAAAAAGACGAAGGTATTGACCTCCGTAAGGACAAACAAGCTTTACAACGTCTGACTGAAGCCGCAGAAAAAGCCAAAATTGAACTTTCTAGCGTTACTCAAGCAGAAATTAACCTCCCATTTATCACTGCTACTCAGGACGGTCCAAAGCATTTGGATACAGTTCTTACTCGCGCTAAGTTTGAAGAACTCTGCGCTGATTTAATTGACCGTTGCCGCATTCCGGTGGAAGATGCACTTAAAGGTGCGAAGTTAAATAAGACCAATATTGACGAAGTTGTTCTCGTTGGTGGTTCTACCCGGATTCCCGCAGTTCAAGATGTGGTCAAACGGGTGTTAGGTAAAGATCCTAACCAAAGCGTTAACCCTGATGAAGTTGTAGCTGTTGGTGCTGCTATTCAAGCGGGTGTCTTGGCTGGTGATGTTACGGGTATCTTGTTGTTAGACGTAACACCATTATCTTTGGGTGTAGAAACCTTGGGTGGTGTGATGACTAAAATTATTCCTCGCAATACTACAATTCCTACCAAGAAATCAGAAGTGTTCTCTACTGCTGTAGACGGACAAACCAATGTGGAAATTCACGTTCTCCAAGGTGAGAGAGAATTCGCCAATGATAACAAGAGCTTAGGAACTTTCCGTTTGGATGGTATTCCTCCTGCTCCTCGTGGTGTTCCCCAAATTGAAGTTACTTTTGATATTGACGCTAACGGTATTCTCAATGTTGCGGCTAAGGATAAGGGAACTGGTAAGGAACAATCTATTAGTATCACTGGTGCTTCTACTCTGGATAAGAATGATGTAGAACGCATGGTGAGAGAAGCTGAACAAAATGCTTCTTCTGATAAGGAACGTCGTGAAAAAATTGAACGCAAAAACCAAGCTGATTCTTTAGCTTATCAAGCTGAAAAGCAGTTACAAGAGTTGGGTGATAAAGTCCCTGATGCTGATAAGACTAAGGTTGAAGGTTTAGTTAAGGAAGTACGGGAAGCTGTTGCTAAAGAAGATGATGCTCAAATCCAGAAGTTGATGCCAGAATTGCAACAAGCTCTGTTTGCTATTGGTAGCAATATCTATCAACAAGCTGGTGATGCTGCCGGTGCTGGTGGTACTGAACCTCCAAGCGGTGGTTCTGCTCCTTCTGGTGATGATGTTATTGATGCTGATTTCACTGAAAGCAAGTAGTCATAAATTCTCATCAAGGGCGGGGAACCCCCGTCCCTACACTATTAATACCCACCTAGCGCAATAACTGGATGGGTATTTTTTAATGGTAATTAAATTAGTTATTGCGAGATAGTGATTATTAATAAACCCAGTTGCTTAAAAATTCTATTTGTCCCTGCATACCTTGCGTTGATTTAGTGTTAATCAGCCGCAAAACTCCACGCATTAATTCGCCATTTCTTCAGCATTTGCACCTTGTTTGTAAAGAACAACCACCCGACTTACAGAAGTTTTAGTTCCTGTAATCACGGGACGACCATTACTCACATCTGGAGAACAGGTTACTAGCGTACCAATGTTAGTAGCAGTTGCCATAGTTGAGAGAATTTTTAGCTAAGGTTATTTAATTCTAGTTTATTATTGGCGCATCGCACCACAGGCGATCGCTCACAAAGCCTATTTTACTTCATAGCTACAGTTTTAATAAATGAGCTATCTTACACAATAGCCATAAGTAGGTGAACAGAAAAATTTAAAGGTATGTAACGGTATGTAAAGTTGTCTCAATGCGATATTCTAATTGAGTTTTAGCCATTTTATAAAACGCAATATCCCTCGTTTTTATTTTGTTCACCTACTTAGTAGTTTGTAGTAAAACTAATATAAAATGAGTAACTAGGAGAATTAGGATTTGATTAATGAATAAAAAAGATTGGTGGTTTGGCTGGCTACCTTACCCCAGTTCCTGGTTTATGGCTATCAAACTAGCCATACCAGCTTACATCGGGGCTACTGTAGTTTTTGGATTTGAGTTTTGGCGGTATTCTATTTTAGGAGGCCTAATAATTTTCACTGATAAAGATGGAACAATTGTCTTGTTTATAATTTCTCTTGTTGCTTTAATAATATCGTTAATATGGTTTTTAATTCTCACAGGATTATATAAACTGTTTCTTAAACTTCTGTGGTCAGATCCCCCAAAATCGCTAACTTTACCAAAGTTGAGATACTTGGTGATTCGAGATTTTGGAATTTTACTAGTATCAATTTTACCAGTTGCCGTCATTTTTACAATCTACATTTTATTTTATATGTTACAGGTATCAAGCAAACTTTTTCTGATGTGAGAATACCAAGATTATCTTACGATATTTTCCTGTTAAGGTTTTCATGGCTTTGGTTTATATCTGCTGCGTACATTTACCAATGGTACACAAATAAAAAAAGCCATCACAATTGACATAGTGAAGAAACGGGTTAGAAATGATTTCCAAGCAAAAGTAAAAATTCCTGATTAAAAGAGTTAGGCAAGGATCAGGATTTATGAATCAATACAGTATGATTGTTCAATGGTCAGACGAAGATCAGCTTTTCTTAGTCACAATTCCAGAATTTAGCCATCTTGTCATCATGCCTTGTACTCACGGTAAAACTCGTCAAGAAGCAATTCATAATGGTGAAGAAGTAATTGCAATGTACTTAGAAGCTTGGGAAGCAGAAGGTGAATCTATCCCTGAAGCAAGCACAATGCAAATTACTTCTTAATATCAAAGGCACAAAAAAAGAGGTCTTTTTAGACCCCTTCCAAAATCAAAATAAAATAATGTTTGATTTATAGAAATTAAGACAAACCAGCATTAGTACCTTGTTTACCGGTTGCTAATTCCACTTTAACAATCTTGCCACCCATTTTTTGAATCCGTTGTTGTTCACGGAACCAATTTTCATAAGGAACTAACTTAGTAAAGTAAGTATTTTGTAATTCGCGTTGGGTGCGAGTCCGAGATAGGCTAGGAACACAAGCAGTTACTTTAAATAAACGAGCCATTTTGTTTTAAATCTCCTGATATTGTTTGGGAAACTTTTTTATCTCAAATGTCTTGAGTGAAAATCTTTAATTTATCTGTAAGGATTTAGCTATCAGTGGTCAGCTTTTCTAAATTTTATGCCAAAAACTATATTTGATTACTTATCAATATATCAAATATTCTGACTCCTGACTCCTGACTCCTTACAATTATTTTTTCCAAGGCTGGAAATCAACCATCAGCACCAGACTGATAACACTTACAATCAATTAGCAAGAGAACCTTCTAGCAATCATGATTGATCTCCAGACCTTAATAATGCCGCACCTACATCACTAAGTGCAAAGCTAAGTCCTAGCTCAAGCCAGAGGAGATATAGTCGAAGTAAACGCCCATTTCTTTACCAGCGTCAGGACCAACCAAACTAGCGGTTACTTCCTTCATAGCACTGATAGCTTGAATTGTAGCGCCTACGGGTACTCCCAAAGAGTTGTAGGTTTCTTTCAAACCATTCAATACACGCTCGTCCAAAATGGAAGCGTCACCAGCCAACATAGCGTAGGTAGAATAGCGCAAGTAGTAATCCAAGTCACGGATACAAGCTGCGTAACGACGGGTGGTGTACATATTACCACCGGGACGGGTGATGTCAGAGTACAACAAGGATTTAGCTACAGCTTCTTTAACGATCGCAGCAGCATTAGCGCTGATGGTTGTAGCTGCACGAACGCGCAGTTCACCAGTAGCGAAGTAGCCTTTTAGCTTTTCGAGAGCAGCGGTATCAAGGTATTTACCTTGAACGTCTGAAGAATTGATAACGGAGGTAATTGCGTCTTGCATTGTTGTTTTTTCCTTATTTCCAACCTTATTGCTACAGTTTTAGTTTGAGCCGAGTTACAGCTAAAACTTACTGCATTGCACCAACAACGTAGTCGAAGTAAGAACCAGCTTCACCGGAGTCTTCAGCAGACAACAAGGTAGCAGCAACGTTCTTCATAGCGGCAACGCCACCAGCAACTGCATCAATGGGAGTACCCAAAGATTTGTACATTTCACGCACACCAACGATACCGATTTCTTCGATGGCTGTAACATCACCAGAAACGATTCCGTAGGTAACGAGACGGAGGTAGTAGTCCAAGTCACGCAAGCAAGTAGCTGTCATTTCTTGACCGTAAGCGTTACCACCGGGGGAAACAACGTCAGGACGTTTTTGGAACAGTTGGTCGCCAGCTTGCTTAACAATGCGCTCGCGGTTTTCGGTCAATACTTGAGCGATGCGGAGACGTTGTGCGCCACCTGCAACAAAACCTTTGATTCTATCTAATTCACCGGGGCTGAGGTAGCGAGCTTCCGCATCAGCATTCACGATGGCTTTCGTGACGATACTCATTAATGGATTCCTCCAAAACTAATGGAACCAGAATTTGATTAAACTGGTACGACTTTATGTGGTTGATAGTGACTTGACAACTTGGTTGACATTTTTAGCCAGATTGTCTGGATTTGGTGTAAACCAGGTGGAAAACTCAATTACCTCCCGCAAAATATTGTCCAGTATTATGTTGAGCATTTATTACTGCTCTTAATATTTTGTAACACTTATTTTCAGATTTGCTCATTCTCAGGGAACAGGGAACAGGGAACAGGGAACAGGGAACAGTAAACAGGAAACAGGAAACAGGAAACAGGAAACAGGAAACAGGGAACAGGGAACAGGGAACAGGGAACAGTAAAAAGCCTGTGAAATCCAGATTAAACAGTCTTTTCTGAATCATGAGGGAGAAGAAAGGAAGAATTATCTCTTGCCTCTTGCCTCTTGCCTCTTGCCTCTTGCCTCTTGCCTCTTGCCTCTTGCCTCTTGCCTCTTGTCTCTTGTCTCTTGCCTCTTGCCTCTTGCCTCTTGCCTCTTGCCTTCTTCCTGTCACCTGTCACCTGTCACCTATCTATTAGGAAGACCACCTGTTAAAACAGAAGGAGATAAGCTAGACCAGGATTGCTTCACTAGGTCAGCTTCAGCTTGAACACTGCCTAAATAGTTACCTGCTGGTAAAGATGGATAGCGTTTGTAGGGAACAACGTCTTCACCAAAGTAACGAGCATACTCAGGACTGTTAACAATTGCCTCTACTGCTGCCCGTAAACCGCTATCAGCCAATAGTTTGTTATATTGACGGATTTCGCCCTGAGTAGCGGGTGCGCGTCCCAAGAGGTGACGGAATAGGAATTCAATTACCTTGGTGTTGGGATAGGGGGTGTAGAACCGTTTGCGATAGATTTCGGAACTGGCTAGTTCGAGAACAAATTCCCGCACGGTAATTTCGCCGTTACGCAATTTGCTGTCTAAGTCAGAACGGCGGAAATAAGCAGGTACTTGACCGCTAAATACGTCCATAACTTGGATATAGATAGCATTGATGACCTGATTGGTTTCTGGGGAATTTGTGCCAGTGGTAGCACGGTAAATCCGGGCTGGTTTGCGACGGCTTGTACCGACACCAACTTCTACAGATTGACCACGACCATCGTTGAAAGAACGACCCAACTCAATAAACAAGGGTTTTGTCTTGTCCATTTTCTTGGCTTGGGCTGCTAAATCTGCGATCGCCTTCGCTAGAATTGGCGTATTCTCAGTTTTAATCCGTGGCTTCACAGTTTCAAAACTAGGAACAACCAAATCATCATTTTGCTTGGTTAACTGGTTGTAAAGCTTCTCAGTATTGGGGAAATTAGCCGCAGGTAAAGTGGGGAAGCGACGGAAAGGAACGGTATCTTCACCAAACACCTGACCATATTCAGCACTTTCAACCATCGCGCTAATAAAGGCTCGAATCCCTTGAGTAGCTAAAATTTGGTTGTATTTACGAATTTCTGCTTGGTCAATAGGAGCGCGACCCAAGAAATGCTTAGTTCCCAACTCAATTACTTTTGTATTGGGGTAAGGGGTGTAGAACTCTTTCTGATACAGGCTAGAGTAACCCAAACCTTGAATAAATTCCTTAACGCTGATTTCACCGTTCACCAACTTACTTTCTAGAACTGTAAACTCGTTCTTAGAGATGTAAGGAGCAATATCGCGCTCGAAAATCTGCCGATAAGCACCGCTAATCACAATTTCCGCCGCAACCTTGTCATTTTTAACTGCTGTCAGTTTAAAGACTTTGGTTTGCTCACGTTGCTTAGTAACACCTTGGTTAATGCGGAAATCAATATCTGGTTCAGTCCGCATTTCTGTGACTGCACCCAATTCCACAAAGCGAGGAGTTTCTTGTTTCTCAACATTCGCCAAATCTTCGCGGATAGTCCCCACACGTAATTGACGTAAAGACACACCCGCAGGAGTTAGATAACGCTCGTAAGGAACTGTATCTTCATTAAATGCTTGGCTGTATTCGTCACTGTCAAGAATGGCATCAACGACCGCATAAAAGCCCTTCTTAGCAGCAATGTCAAAATACTTGTTGTTTTCTTCCCGACCGTAGGTAGGACGACCTAACAAGCGACGGTGAATATATTCAATCGCTTTACAGACATAGAGAGAAGTCCAGTACATCTTGCGGAATAAATCCGACTTCGCCAACATCCGCACAAACTCGCGGACGGTGATATCGCCGTTTTCCAGCTTAATTTCTGCAACCTTCAGACGTTGACCTTCGTAAACATCACGACCAAAAACTTGTAGATAAGTAGCCTTAATTACCGCTTGGGTAGAACTTTCCGAGAACTTGACACTTACACCCTTAGGAGCTTTTCTGCCAATAGTTCCAGGTAACTGGTCTAACTTGAACACCTTCGCGCCCAAAGTCCCAGGAGCTACACTCCGAGCATTAGGATTGCTGAGTTGGTTATTGATACCAGGACCTTGGTGAATCAAGATCCGGCGAGTATCCTTACTAAACGGTGCAGGGCTGCTGCTGGGGTTGCGGGTTGCTTTCGGGAAAATTGCCCCAAATTGGATTTCCAAGGGGTCATTACCAGAACCGTAGGGATGTTGGTCAGGTAATGGTTGTTCATAAGCAGCAAAAGTTGTAATAAACTGAGGAACTTTCCGGAAAGGCGCACTGTATTTAAACAGGTCTTGCTGTTGTCCCCAGTTACGACATTCTTGGGCTTCTTGACCCAGACCCCGAATGTAGGGAACTGTTTCTTCACCAAAGTAATCACTGTATTCGGTAGAATCTACCAAAGCATCAACTAAACCTGCTAAACCTTTGAGTGAGACAATGGCAAAGTATTTTTGCACTTCTTCCCGGCTACTTGGACCCCGTCCTAAAATGTGACGGAAAGCCAATTCAATCACCCGGCTATTAATAAAAGGCTGATAAAACTGTTTTTGGTAAAGGGGGGATTTAGCTAAACGGCGAATAAACTCCCGCATGGAGATCTCGCAATTTTTAACTTTAGATTCTAAGTCAGAAATAGACAAGCTATAAGCACGGGTAATATCGCGCTCAAATACTTGACGATAAGCAGCTTTGATAATTTCAGTCTTCTCGCTAGAAGACAAACCGGGCTTCATGACGTACTTGGGACGACGTTCTGCGGCAACAGCGTAAATTTGTGGCAGTTGTAACCCTTGTTGGTCGCCGGAAGGACGTTGACGAACTTTAGTAGAAGGTGTTGGTGCTTTAAATTCCGTCAGCAACACATCCATGTACTGAGTCACAATTTCTGTAGCTGCGGCATCTTTACGGAAATAAGACAGGGACGCTGCTTTAATTTCCTGCAAAGCAACGATGGTTGCTTCCCCAGAACAAGCATTTTCAATAATTTCCCGCAAACCTCTGGTATTCACAGAAATGATATTGGGGTCGCCAGCGACAATGGCGTAGGTGGCATAGCGTAAGAACCAGGACAAGTCCCGTAAACTCTTGGCCATGTTGCTAGGACCATAACGAGCAACGTTAATAGGTCTAAAGCCTGGAGGTGTTGGTCCACCAGCAGAAGTATTGAAGATAGAACGGAGGTTTTCAAAGAAACCACCACTACTTTCAACGTAGGTGACTGTTCCTAGTTTCATGCCCTCTTGGACATTAACACCTGCGCCGACCATTGCCAATTCTCGTTCTTGGGGCTTTTCAAAGAAAGCCATTGGTGAACCACCAATGAAAATCCGGTTAGCCGCACGAGAAACGATAATTTCGGAATTGTCGGTCAAAATCTTGGCAATTTCTAACCGCTTTGCACCGGAGGCAAAATAGCTGCTAAGTTCACTTAGTTCACCTCTTCCCAAAAAGCGGTCTTGTTGTTCCGCTTGGGAAATGGTAGAGACAGGTAAGGTTTGATATAGTTGCGGACGCGCAACTGAGCTTCCACCGCTTGCCTTAACACTCATGGGTTTTTTAAGACTCCTATCATAACTGTTTATGTGTTAAGCCTGAGTTATTTATTGTAAGGCTTGACATTTGTGCGTATCTATGGATTTTACGCCTATAAAACCCAGTAAATTAACTCGGTCAATTTTTAGATTAGAACGTTTTGCGTTTACGCTGTTGGTTTATTAAGAAGTATGTCGAATCTGTAATCTAAATTTTGATATTCAAGAGGATACATACTTGGATTTTCTTGGCTGAACACAGATTTTATCCCAAATTCTGCACCAATTTAATTCTTAAACTTATTTATAAGAAAACAGGCTAAAAACTAGTGTGTTAATTCTGAATCCCTTATCCCATAAGACTTCATGCCCAAAATATGTCGCATATTTTTATGAGAAAGTGCCTGGAACAGATGCTTTCGGTGTAAACTACGGTAACACCAATAATTTCCCAGGAAATCGCTCCAAAACCCACAAAATTAACATACTAGTACAACACGGCATAAATAAACCAACCATTCTAAATCGTTAAAAAGCCTATACTGTCTTCGTTTTGACTTTTGACTTTTGACTTTTGACTTCCGCCCTGCGGTACTAGCTTACTCCTCAAGAGTTTTCTTCTGGTTCTTCCGTTCATGGCAAACCTCGTTTGTCTAAAATTGGCAATTCCCGTTTGCGTCAGGCTCTTTTTATGCCTGCGATTGTTGCTCGTCGCTATAATCCTTTGATTCACTCCTTCCGTGAACGTCTTTTGGCTAAAGGTAAATCTAAAAAGTCTGTTATTGGTGCAGCCATGCACAAGCTTTTACGCCAAGTTTTTGGTGTTCTCAAGTCTCAGACCGCTTTTGACCCTAATTTTCTTTCTCCCACCACTTGACTTTCAAGACAGTATCTTGTATCTACTTTTAGAATCAAACAATCAAGCCGTTTTGAGTATAGCTATGACTTTAACATTCAAATTCCCTACATGATCATTAGTTGGAGTACTGAACAGACACTGAGAACTTAAACTGACAATTTCAGTTTAATGTCAGCAGTCAAGGCACTTGCATCAAGGGTATTAATCAACCCATCACCATTGATATCAGCAGTGGCATCAAAAATTCCCTTATTAAAGTTCGTTTTTGCTTGGTTCAGTGAACCTAAATCACCAGTATTAACTTTGCCATCATAGTTGATGTCTGAGTTAAAGGTGGATTTACCGGACAATTTAACCTCGTACTGAGACCAATCAGGAACGTTGGTAAACAATACCAGACCATTAGTAAGATCAAAGTTTTCCTTAGCTGCTGAAGGATCATAGGTCAACTCAACCCGTTGACTAGAACCCGGATTCAGCAATAGGTCTTTATCCCCTGACAAATCCAGATTATTCACAGTCACCCCGCCGACATTAATCTGAATATCGGAAACCACCAGGATACCTGTCCCCGTATTGTTGATATCAAAGTATTTGGTGATATCAGCATAATTGGGGCGGACATAATCGCTGTCTTGGTAGCCCTTACGGAACTGGGATAGTTCTGTTGTGAATTTGATACTAGAATCATCGGCATTGCCTGAATTATCGGTAATAGCCAAACCTGGAATCACAAGATCAGCTTCCTTTTCAACGGCAATTACAAAGATATCACTAACATTTGCTCCGGCTTTATCTGTAGCGATCGCCTTAACATTCAAACTACCAACATTATCATTACTGGGAGTACCGCTAAAGGTGCCAGTTGTGGGATTAAAGGTTAACCAACTTGGTAAAGCATTGCC
>NZ_JAAVWA010000069.1:0-3105 GCF_017355725.1 Anabaena sp. 54 | reverse complement strand
TAATATTTTCAAGGTTCGGTGTGCTGTTCAGTGTTGCCTCTTTTTGGCTGCTCTGTTCGGCACTTATTTAATATATCGAATCTACTTTGGTTTGTCAACTACTTTGGCAAACTTTTTTTCGGTTTGTTTTTTGTTTTATCTAAAATCCTTGTGAGACAAGGGTTATGAGCGTTAAAATTCCTGAGATTTCTGCCCTTTTGGTGGTGTTTTTGATTTGGCTGGGTTTGTGGAGTTCCACTTCTGGGTTTTTTTGAGTCATTAGAGAAAGAAAGACAATAATTGATAGTGTTGAGTGGATATAGATAGATATTCTTATGAAGAGTTCAGTGGCTGTACTACCACCGTTTTTGGTGCTGGATCAATTGTTGCAAAGTTGGTTGTTGGAAGATATTGGTAGGGGAGATCGTACTACTCAATCTCTATTGTCCCAACATCCCACTAGAGGAGAAGCTAAATGGATAGCGAAAGCACCAGGGATAATTGCTGGTTTACCTATTGCGGCTAGGGTGTTTCAACTTTTGAATAATCAAGTTGATTTTGTCAATGTTACCGATGAGGGTACACCTTGTGAACCAGGACAGGTGATAGCGGAAATTAATGGTTCACTGGATACGCTGTTAATGGGGGAAAGGGTAGCGCTTAATTTGGTGATGCGGTTAAGTGGAATTGCCAGTTTGACTAATATATATGTAGAAAAAATAGCTGATTTACCTGCTCAGTTGGTGGATACGCGCAAAACTACTCCAGGGTTGAGAATTTTGGAAAAGTACGCTACTGCTTTGGGTGGTGCGATGAATCACCGGATGGGTTTAGATGATGCGGTGATGATTAAGGATAATCATATTGTTGCGGCTGGGGGAATTGGGGAAGCTATTACCCGCATTCGTTCTCACGTTCCTTATCCTCTGACTATTGAGGTGGAAACGGAAAATTTAGCACAGGTGCGGGAAGCTTTACAGTACAGAGCAGATATTATTATGTTAGATAATATGCCTTTGTCTATGATGAGTGAGGCTGTATTATTGATTCGTAATGAAGATGATCGGGTAAAAATTGAGGCTTCGGGAAATGTAACTCTAGAGACTGTTCGCGCTGTGGCAGAAACTGGGGTTGATTATATTTCTACTAGTGCGCCCATTACTCAGTCTAAATGGTTGGATTTGAGTATGAGAATGGTTTAATAATGTCTGAATCAGGATATCCGGGATTAAACGATTAACAGGATGAGAAATTTACCAATTACCAATTACCAATTACCAATTACCAATTACCAATTACCAGGCTCAATTAGATGACTAGCAACTTGAGTTAATAGAGGAACTGGGAAATTCTCTCTACAGCAGTTTTTAAGGTTTCTGGTTTTTGTACTAATGCAAAGCGAACGTATCCTTCACCGAATTGACCGAAGCCGACTCCTGGGGAAGCGGCTACACCTGTTTTTTTAACTAGTTCGGTGCAGAATTCTATGGAATTACGACTCCATTGTGTGGGTAATTTTGCCCAAATGTACATTGTGGCTTCTGGTGTGGGAACGTTCCAACCGATACGGTGCAAGGCTTTAATGAAGGTGTCCCGGCGTTGACGAAAAATATCAACGGCAGATTTTACACCATCTTGGGGTCCGGTGAGGGCGGCGATCGCTCCGTTCAAAATTCCTATATATTGGTTAAAATCAACGGTGGCTTTGATTTGCTTGAGGGCTTGAATTAGTTGGGGATTCCCAATTGCGTAACCAATGCGGAAGCCACCCATATTATAGGACTTAGACAGGGTAAAGAATTCTATAGAGACGCTTTTTTCGGGATCTGCTTGCAAAATTGAGGGAACAAGGGATTTTAGATTTTGGGTTTCTTCTGCGAAAACTAAATCTACGTAGGGGAAATCGTGAACGAGAACTATATTATGTTGTTGACAAAAGGCTACGGCTTCTTGAAAGAAGGATAATGGGGCGATCGCACTGGTAGGATTATGAGGATAGCTTAATACCATTAACCGCGACTGGGCTAAAATGGTGACGGGAATATCACTAAAAACTGGTAAAAAATTATTTTCTGCTTTTATTGGCATTGGGTAAATTTGACCACTAGCCAAGTATACTCCCCCGGCATGGGAAGGATAACCAGGATCTAATAATAGAGCAAAATCGCCGGGATTAAGCACGGCTAAAGGTAAATGGGCTGTTCCTTCTTGAGAACCAATTAGGGGTAAAACTTCTGTTTCTGGGTCAACTGGGATACCGAATTTTTGCTCGTACCACTGGGCTGCGGCTTGACGGAAATTTTGAGTGCCACGAAATAATAAATAACCATGAGTGGTAGGATCATGGAGAGATTGAGCGATCGCTTCTATGACGTGATTCTCGGTAGGTAAATCTGAAGAACCTAAAGATAAATCAATTAATTCTCTTCCAGCAGCCAAAGCAATGGACTTGGCTGTGTCCATATCGGCAAATACGTTAGATTTTAAGGGTTGTAACCGGGTAGCAAACTGCATTTTAATTATTATTTATTGGTCATTAGTCATGAGGTAGTGATCAAAAACTATGGAGTTTTGATCACTAATCGGTAACTAATTATTATTTAAATGATCTTCCAAAAAACTGAGTAATTTATCTTTACCAATTACTCCCTCAATAGATACTAATAGTTGTTCTCCTCTTACCAATCTCAGCGCGGGGAGACCTTCTACTTGATATTGTTTGACTGTGAGTGGATTGGGGTCAGTTTCCATCTTAACAATTTTTAGGCGATCGCTATATTTGTTAGCAGCCAAATTAATAACTGGTGACATCAGTTGACAAGGACCACACCAGGAAGCCCAAAAATAAACCAATACAGGCTGCTCGGCTTTTAATACTTCCGTTTCAAACTCAGCATCAGTGATAGTGATTACACCCTTGTTCATTATAGTCTCCATTAGGCGGTATTGATCAAAGTTGACACACAGAATAGAGAATACTTTATCCCAATCTGTTCCCACTTCACTATTTATAGCAGGCAGAGGGAAATGTTTATTTCGTTTTACTCAAAACTCCCGGTTCGCCCATTTTTTAGGGAGTTAGGAAAAATGTGCAGATAAAAGTATAATCAGAGACAGGTTATACAA
>NZ_JAAVWA010000043.1:0-36741 GCF_017355725.1 Anabaena sp. 54 | reverse complement strand
CTTAATTGTCTGAATCAGGATTTACAGGATTAGGGGATTTACAGGATTATATATGAATATTTATCTGGGAATATTTCAGATTTTGAAGATGAGTTTTTTTTCTTCATTCTGAAAATGCTTAATTGTCTGAATCAGGATTTACAGGATTAGGGGATTTACAGGATTATATATGAATATTTATCTGGGAATATTTCGGGTTTTGAAGATGAGTTTTTTTTCTTCATTCTGAAAATTTTTAATTGTCTGAATCAGGATGCTCAGGATTAGAGGATTTACAGGATTTTTTATGAATATTTATCTGGGAATATTTCAGGTTTTAAAGATAAGTTTTTTTCTTCATCCTGAAAATCCTTAAATCCTGGAAATCCTGATTCAGACGGTAGGGTGTGTAAGCGTTGCGTAACGCACCAAAATTGCTTAAATTTAATCTCATGAATTAATGTGAGTTACGTTTATGGGACAATTCTTCATGTAGATATTAGAAATGGAAAAATTTGGATTCAGAGGGATTTTACAGAGGAAGGGGTAGCTCTCTTAGTCATGTCTTGGGACGAAATAGAGGCTTTTAAAGAGTGCGTACATAGAGAATCAAAACAAGAATACCCCTCGAAAAGCCTATTTTTCCACTAAGTATTTATGCTCATTGCAAAAGTGGGATGCTCCCAAAAAAACCTTTCCACTTTAAAAGTGCATAGGAGTATGCTTTTTTCAACATTAAATAATCAACAGCAGGAGGAACATTAATTTGAGTATTCATATATTTTCAAATTTAAGCTGCATATCTAATAATTTCTAATTCTGCTCCTTTAGTAATTGCTAATTCTGCTGTTTCTAAAACCTGTTCGGTAACTGCATCACTTAAATAATATTCACCACAGTTATCACAAATTTCTGCGGGAACTTTTTTCAAGACAATAATACATTCATCTCTTTCTAAGGTGACAGTGACTAAACCGGGTTTAGTTTCTCCATGTTTACAAATTACGCATTTCATTATTTTTGTCTCCTAGTTGTAAAACCATCTAACCAAATATTAGCATCAGGAATATAAGCTGTTACCACATATCCTGTATCTGTAGCTTCATCATAGGAAAATACAACATGAATCGGTTTACATTCTACAAAATCTAATATTAAATAACTGGGGTATGGTGTATCATCAGGATTTTCTTCCATTATTTGTCCATAAGCAATTACAGTTTCTACTTCTTTTTTACTAATGCGACGATAAAACATTTGTTGAATAGCATGACGGGAGAAGTTGATATTTTGACAATACATAAATTAGTCTTTAATTTTAATTCTGATAACTTATTTTGTCTGAATCAGGATGCCCAGGATTAGAGGATTAATAGGATTTTTTACGAAGACTTATCTAGGAATATTTGAGATTTTCAAAGATTACTTTTTTTCTACATCCTGTACATCCTTAAATCCTGGATATCCTGATTCAGACAATAATTTAATTTCATAAATTAATGTGCGTTACTTCGCTTTTATAACTTTATCTATATTTTATACTATTTTCGCGCTCCTAACGCACCCCACAAACTTCTTCCTTCGCTCCTATCCCTTCGGGACGCTCCGCGAACGTGGTTCATTAACTCTGCGTCCTCTGCGCCTCTGCGGTTCGTTAAAAAAACAATCCAGGGGCGGACAAACCGCCCCCATTAAAATCAGGTAACACCAAAAACAATCACCAAGCCCAAAACAGCCCCAAAAACGATCAAGGCATAGAATTGAACCCGACCGCTTTCCAAGTATTTCAAACCTTCACCACTGACAAGAGTAAAGAAACCCGTGAGATTAACAGCACCGTCAACAACACGGAAATCAACTTCCATAACTTGTCTAGCCACACGACGCAAACCGAGAACAAAGACACGATGATAAATATCATCAAAGTACCACTTGTTCAAAGATAGATCGTATAGCGGTTGAATGTTTTTAGCGATCGCACTAGGATCAATTTTCCGTGCCAAATACATCAGCACAGCCAAAGTAATACCAATCACAGAAACAGCCACAGAACTACCCGCCATAATGTAAAACTCATGGGGGTCAAACTCCGCAGCCTTTTCCATCACTTCCGCCAAAGTTTCGCTAGGAGGAAAGATAAACTGCTCAAAATAATTGGCGTAGGGAGTACCCACCAAACCAATCAACATCGAAGGAATAGCCAACACCACCAACGGTAAACTCATCGTCCAAGGAGACTCATGAGGCTCATGGCTGTGGGAGTCATGGGAGTGACTATCCAATTCTCCCTTTTTCATCGCCCCAGGACCAAAATTAGGTGCTAGTTCTAATGTCCCTGATTTCTCAGCCAAAGCAGCAGCCGCATTTTTGAGTTTTACCTTGATTTTTTCGTCATTACCCCGGAATTTACCTTCAAATGTTGAGAAATACATTCTAAACATATAAAAAGCTGTAATCCCTGCCGTCACCCAACCAATAAACCACAGGAAAGGGTTAGCAGCAAAAGCCGCGCCTAAAATCTCATCTTTTGACCAAAAACCAGCAAAGGGAGGAATCCCCGCGATCGCCAAGCAACCAATCAAAAAGGTGAAACTTGTCACGGGCATATATTTCCGCAGTCCGCCCATTAACCGCATATCCTGCGCCAATACAGGATCATGACCAACAACTGCTTCCATGCCATGAATTACCGAACCAGAACCCAAGAATAGCATCGCTTTAAAATAAGCATGGGTCATGAGGTGGAATAATCCCGCACTGTAAGCACCCACACCCATAGCCATGATCATGTAACCAAGTTGAGAAATGGTGGAATAAGCCAAACCCTTCTTGATGTCGTTTTGGGTAATAGCGATAGTTGCCCCCAAAAACGCTGTAAATGCCCCAGTATAAGCAATTACGTTCATTGCGGCTGGGACATTTTCAAATACTGGGTACATCCGGGCAATTAAGAATACACCCGCCGCCACCATTGTCGCCGCATGGATGAGGGCAGAAATAGGTGTAGGACCTTCCATGGCATCTGGTAGCCAGACATGGAGGGGGAATTGGGCAGATTTAGCCACAGGTCCCAGGAAGACGAGAATTGCCAACACAATGGCGAGGAAATTGCTAATAGAACCGGTTTCTACTAGGTTGGATAGGCGATCGCCCATCACCATAAAATCAAAGCTGCCTGTCGCCCAGAACAGCCCCAAAATGCCCAATAATAAACCGAAGTCACCGACGCGGTTGGTGACAAATGCCTTTTGACAAGCATCTGCTGCGGCTTTGCGATCATACCAAAAGCCCACTAGGAGGTAGGAACACATCCCCACCAGTTCCCAGAAAATATAAACTTGTACTAGGTTAGGACTGACCACCAAACCTAACATTGAAGAGCCAAATAAGCTGAGATAGGCGTAAAATCGCACATAACCAGGGTCATGGGCCATGTAACCATCGGTGTAAATCATCACCAAAACGGCTACTGTTGTTACAATCACCAGCATTAGAGATGTCAGGTGGTCAATAGTGTAGCCCATCGTCAGGTGAAAATTACCTGCTGATGCCCATTCCAAAGTCCAAAGATAAGGCGCATGGCCTTGAATTTGACTCCACAGTAAAGCCAACGACAGTGCCATAGAAGCCCCCATCAGGGAGATAATGACTATAGCATTTAGTTGTCGTAAGCGGTTCGTCACCTGATTTATCGAGATTAGCCCTAGACCGACCAGTGTTGCTCCCAAAAGAGGTAATACTGGAATCAGCCAGGCATACTGATAGATTACTTCCATCACTAACGCCTACTTTTAGAATTCTGTACAAACAAATGAGAAGATAAAAAAATGGAAATTCAATGGGGTGAGGGTTTGTGTTTGGGATGAAAGACTAGAAATTATTTACTAATCTCTACTACTTGATAGCCCAATACCTTCAAGTTAGCTTGAATTTTCCCACTTCAAACTTCAGTTAACTGAAAATTTTCAGAACTGCTCATAATTGTGACACACACCCTTGAGGATAAAATACCCCACCCGATACCCTTTGGGTGGGGTGTTAAGCATGGTTTTAGATTTGGTTCGTTGTCAGTTGTTAGTTGTCAGTTGTTCGTGGAAAAAATTTTCTCCCCTACTCCCCTACTCCCCCTACTCCCCCTACTCCCCCTACTCCCCCTACTCCCCCTACTCCCCCTACTCCCCCTACTCCCCCTACTCCCCTACTCCCCTACTCCCTGCTCTCCTACCTCCTAACTCCTGACTCCTGACTTCTGACTTCTGCTGTATCTATTTTTTCTTGACTTGTATATGTGAGTCTAATTGCTTCTAAGGCTAGACGTAAATCGTCTTTACTCCGAAAACCTTCTAGTCTTTGTCTAACTATACCTTTTTCTATCAACAGTAAGGTTGGTAATGATTTCAGTCTATAAGTATTTGATAGCTTGAAATTTTGATCAGCGTTAACTCCCACCAATTTAAGTTCATCACCACACTGAGTCTGAAATTGTGATAACAGTGGGTGAATGATGCGGCAAAGCCCACACCAGGGAGCTTCAAAATTCACCAAAACGGGTACAGGGGATTCTAAAACTTCTTGAGTAAATGTCCGTTCATTAACCGACAACACCATGATGCCTCTTGTGATTATAAGGTTTTTATATCAAAAGTTGATTGTCAGCAGGAGCAAATCGGTATAAATTACCAATTTGAATTTTAAATTTTCTAGCAACAGACAAGGCGGAGGATATCAATTGTTCGTGTCAACGCACCGTAGCTATTGATTAAATTCAGCCGACAACAGGGTTTTACTCCTAAATCGGTGATTCCTGACTCCTGACCCCTGCTATTAAGGATTTTGATGTTTCCTGCTGACAAAAAAGCCACCGTGTATACCGCGCTGGCTGTTCTACATTTCAAATCCTGATTACAACTGCTTGGGAAAAATTTGACAATGGTGACAGTGCGGGTTATTGCAGTCTCTACATTGCTACTTAATGCCTGTTTCCAGTCTGGTAGATGGCTATTGTTTGTTTACGAGTATAAGGTCCACTGAAACCTGGTGGATAAATTCTTTTTCTGATCCCATTGGGAAAAAGTTTAATGATATATGTTTGAGTTTATCGTACATTGTTTTGGTAGCAAGTGATCAGGACAAAGTTTCGTTAAATTTATATGTTTTGTTGATCTTGGGGATCACACTAAACTACCATATTATCCTACTTGTTGCCACTAATAACAAGGGGTGAGACCACCATAATAGACCTGTGAAAATGGCAACCCCTAAATAAGCAGGGCGGAGAAATTCCTGCCAGTGCAAGGATTGACGACCATCAATAATCGCTTGAAAGGGGATAATGGAAGTTCGCTGTTTGACAACTTCAAAGGCTTCTCCATAACGTTGACTTAAACGGCGATCGCCATGCCATACTCCAAATAGATGATGTAGTATCAACCCAATGGAGGTGACAAGGGTAAAACTAGTACCTAGCCACAGGGTATGGGCTACACACCAAATAACTTGTCCCACCATTTGCGGATGACGGGTAATACGGATAATTCCTGTTTCATAAAGATGAACTTGGGGCTTTTGAATGGCAGCAATTTCTAGTAGATTGAAGGTAGCAGGATATAAAAATAAAAAGGATATAGCTGATAGTACCCAGACTAATGTTTTTACACCTGTTATGTCCTGTACTTGCCAAAGTTGCTGTCCATCATAACGGTGATTAAAAAAGTAAACAATTAAGATCACAGCCAAAGGGAGGCTAATTAATGCAAAGATAATGCGATAAAGTCTTGGTCCAATGTATTTTTCTGCCCAAGGACGTAAAGCTGCCCCTCCGCTGTGAGCGATCGCAAAAACTAATTGTAACCCTAGTATGACAAAATGACTGGAGGTAAACCAATGATTGGGCATCATATATACAACTCAATTCAAAATTCAAATCAGCTAGTACCGCAAAGCAAAGTCAAAATTCACGGTTCTTCAAATGTTAACAATGCCATAAATCATGCTTAGTGACCAAACTATTCATTTCGATTTATTTTTAAAGTTACTCATGCACCCCAGTTTGTGGGTTAAGCCTTATGTCTGACCTTCCTTTTACCTTAGATCAGTTACGTATTCTCAAAGCGATCGCCCAAGAAGGGAGTTTCAAACGGGCGGCTGATAGCCTTTACGTCTCCCAACCCGCTGTCAGTTTGCAAGTTCAAAACCTGGAACGGCAACTGGATGTCCCTCTATTTGATCGAGGTGGTCGTCGCGCTCAATTAACTGAAGCTGGGCATTTACTCCTCAACTACGGAGACAAAATCCTCAGCTTGTGTCAGGAAACCTGCCGCGCGATTGAAGACCTCCAAAATCTTCAAGGGGGTACATTAATTGTAGGCGCATCTCAAACCACCGGCACTTATCTTCTGCCGAAAATGATCGGTTTATTTCGACAAAAATATCCAGAAGTAGCTGTGCAATTGCACGTCCATTCAACCCGACGCACCGCTTGGAGTGTATCTAATGGTCAGGTTGATCTGGCGATTATTGGCGGAGAAATTCCCACGGAATTAGGGGAATCTTTAAAAACTGTTCCCTATGCTGAAGATGAATTGGCGCTCATCTTACCTACCTCCCATCCCTTTGCTAAATTAGAAACCATCCAAAAAGAAGACCTATATAAACTACAATTCATTGCTCTTGACTCCCAATCAACTATCCGCAAAGTCATTGATCAGGTTTTAGCCCGTTGTGATATTGACACCAGACGGTTTAAGTTTGAGATGGAACTAAATTCCATAGAAGCTATTAAAAACGCTGTCCAGTCAGGCTTAGGTGCTGCCTTTGTTTCTACATCAGCGATCGCTAAAGAATTACAAATGGGTGTCCTTCACCGCACCCCTATCGAAGGAGTTGTGGTGAAGCGCACACTCTGGCTGATATTTAACCCCAACCGCTATAGATCAAAAGCCGCCGAAGCATTTAGCAAGGAAATATTACCTCAGTTTGCTAACCCTGGCTGGACTGAGGATATGTTACAATTGTCACAAATGAATTCTGTGGTAAATAGTACATTAGATGTAGCAACACCTAGCTCTTCTGATGCCAGTTAAACATCTTGTCACTGGTCAAAAGTCATTAGTTAACGGCAAATTGCTAATGACCAGTCACTCATCTGACTACTGACTAATGAATAATATGGAAGTCTACTATACTTCCACTGTCAACGTCCCCTGTTCCCTGTTCCCTGTTCCCTATTACCTATTACCTATTCCCTGTTCCCTATTACCTATTCCCTGTTCCCTATTACCTATTCCCTGTTCCCTATTACCTATTACCTATTCCCTGTTCCCTATTACCTATTACCTATTACCTATTCCCTGTTCCCTATTACCTATTCCCTGTTCCCTGTTCCCTGTTCCCTGTTCCCTGTTCCCTGTTCCCTGTTCCCTGTTCCCTGTTCCCTATTCTTGAGACAAACGCTTTATCTCCGCACTTCCTAATATATCCTGGGCTTTAGCTAACATCTGGGGAATTTTTTCAGATTGGGGACTATTAACAAGACATTCTCTTAAATCTAATTCACCTAACTTATCAGCCCGATTACCAGGAAACCAATGATTAGCCTGTCCTAAGAGATTGTAACGCATTTTCCCATAGTCAATCATGTCATAAGCCAAAGTCAAATTTAACAGCCACAAAATCACCCGCATATTTACTTCTCCTGGCGTTTCTTCCCAAGTTGGTAGATTAGTTTCCCAGGTTTTTACCCAATCTTCTCCTAAAATATTGACCGCTTCCGATTCCAATCTAGAAATAATTGGTGGTAAAATTTCTGCCGCATTATCTAACAATGCCAAAGTCTTTAAATGCTCATCAAAATCAGTTGGTTTTGCTGCACCTATACTCAAAGTATGCACTTGAGGACGACTCAAACAAAATAAATCATTAAACACCATTGGACTCAAAGGCGCACACAAATCAACTAATTTTTTGGCAGGTTGATATAATAACCCGCCTTTATTAGAAGGGCTAATAATAAATACACCCATATCTAATTTATTTGCAGCTTCAATAGCAGCCCAATTCCATTGATTAATATAGTACCAATGCAAATTTACATAATCAAATTGATTACTATTAATTGCTTGCAAAATTATCTCTATGGGAGCATGAGTAGAAAAACCAATAAATTTAATTTTACCCTCAGACTGTAACTGTCTTGCTACTTCTAAACAACCACCTTCACGAATACTATAATCCCAAATTTCTGCATTATTAATCCCATGTAACCCAAATAAATCAACATAATCTAACTGAAGGTAAGCCAAAGATTTTTCAAACGTTTTGCGAAATTCTTGAGCATCTGCAACAGGAGAAACTTTCGTTTGGACTATTAATTTTTCACGGGGAAACTGAGGCAGGATTTTTCCCAACTGCATTTCTGATGTTCCATAACCCCGTGCAGTTTCAATATGATTAATTCCCAATTCTACAGAACGACGAATTACAGCTTCTAAATTCTCTTGATTATCTGTAGGAATTTCCTCTGGTGTGACATCCTGCCATTTATATTGATAGCGCATTCCCCCGCAGGAGAAAACGGGCATTTGTAATTCTGTCCGACCAAAACGTTTGTATAGCATCTGTGAATTTTTGAACTAAGTAGGTGAACACAATAAAACCAAAGTGTGTAAAGAAAAGTAAAATCGCCCAAAGCTTCTTCACTCTTGCATGATTGCCTCTTGCCTTCCCATAACGACAATTTTCAATGCCAACCTACTTATCTAGGGCTTACGCATTGACAAAGTTTTCTAAATATGTAATGTGGATTTTATCTCTTGTAGGGTGCGTCAGACCCAATAATTTGGTAAAAAACAGATTTCCTCTATCTGACGCACCCTACTCAATAAGTTATTCCCAAAGCCGAAAACGACGCAATTTCCTTCATTCATATGATGGTAAGTTAGTGAGCGTGCGTAAGTCCTATTATCTATCAACTAAGAATTAGGTGAGAATCTGCGTTAGTGCTGATTGCAAATTCGGATATTGATACTCAAAACCCGACTCTAAAGTGCGTTTGGGTAAAACCTTTTGTCCTTCCAAAACTACCTTTGCCCCGTCTCCTAATATAGCTTCTATGGCGAATCCTGGCACAGGCAACCAAGAGGGA
Organism: Anabaena sp. 54; assembly: GCF_017355725.1. Classification (NCBI taxonomy): domain Bacteria; kingdom Bacillati; phylum Cyanobacteriota; class Cyanophyceae; order Nostocales; family Nostocaceae; genus Anabaena; species Anabaena sp. 54. The sequence goes on along the minus strand of NZ_JAAVWA010000043.1, from coordinate 27,620 downwards.
CGATTCATGACGTTACCCATAGTTGTACTTAAATCATTCATGCGAACTGGTTGAGGGGCAGTGGCATTATACACTCCCTCCATTGTTGGTTTAGTTAAAGCTTGGATAATTAAACCGACGATATCATCTAAATGAATCCAGGAAAACCACTGTTGACCACTGCCAATGGGTCCACCAGCAAAGAGTTTAAAGGGGGTAATCATTTTCCCCAAAGCACCACCATTACCCAAAACAATCCCAAAGCGTAAAATTACTAACCGCACATTGGTATCTTTTACCTTGGTAGCTTCCTGTTCCCATTCTTGACAGACTTGAGCGAGAAAGTCGTTACCAGAGGCACTATCTTCATTAAAACTGGCAGTTTCACTGGTTCCGTAGTAACCAATAGCCGAAGTATTGACTAGGACAATGGGGCGAGGATTAGCTTTAGCTATAGCTTCGACAATTTTTTGTGTTCCTAGTTTGCGAGTGTTGAGAATTTCCTGCTTGCGTTCTGGTGTCCAACGTCCCTCAGCAATGGGTTCTCCTGCTAAATTAACTACGCCGTCACAACCAGCCATAGCATCTTGCCAAGTGCCGGATACACTAGGAGTATAGGCGATAATTTCTAAATTAGGAAATGCTGGGGAGGGAAAAACCTTTTGAGCAAAGGTAGGGTTGCGAGTTAATACCAAAATTCTATGACCTTCCGTGTGTAGTCTTTCTACCAACCGACTACCTACAAATCCTGTTGCACCACTAATTGCTATTTTCATTGATATTTCGTGTTGTTTATTATCTACTGAGGAATGAGAATTAAATCAAGATTCTATTATTGCGGAGGTTATGAGTGGGAATTTTTTGCCCATTGATTATTAAACCATTAGAACTGGGTTTTCCTTTGGCATCACCATCTACAATTCGATAATAATATCGTTGACTATTGGGGCGTGGTAATCTTACTAATGTGGCATGATAACGAGAAACAAACTGGGAGAATAGACGGATATTACAATCTCGATCTCTACCAATAGAATAAACGGGGTCTTCCAAAAAAAATTTTTTGCGTCCTTGGTGATCTTCAATAATCAGTAGATGGTTTTCATTGTTTGCTGCTTCTGTTGCCATGATAGGTATACTAAACACGGGTGAGATTTAAACTTTTACTCTTTTCTCTCCTTATTACGATACAAGGGGTTTAGCACTGCTCATAGGTGTCAACTTAGGGAACACCAAAAAATAAATTACCCAATTTTGTGGGATGGGCATACTTCGACCCTTCGACAGGCTCAGGGCATCGCAAGTTCAGCACAAGTCCTGCCCGTCCTTGATGATTAGCAGGCAAGATGGCTGCGCCACAATAAATTTTTGGGTATTTTTTTAATTGGAAGTCCCTTAAGAGACTTCCAAGAAATAAATTATCCTAAGAAACGAACCACAGAGGCACAGAGTACACAGAGAGAGAATTTCTGCATCAGTTTTGGGACATTTTTTTATTTGGAAGTCTCTAACGTAAAACCTCTATCCCGCAAAGAACTCAAGTCATCTCATTCCCAGTCAGAGACTGGGAATGAATTCTAGAAGGCTCTGCCTTCAATAATATTAGAGGCAGAGCCTCATCAACTGCATTCCTAGTCAGAGACTAGGAACTAGATGTGGTAGGGATTTGAGCTTAAGTTGACACCTATGAAGCTCTTGCTTTACCCCTGCGTTTAGAATCAAACAATCGAGCCGTTTTAAGTATAGGATAATTACCTAAACTTTGATCAGTCATTCTCAATTGCCAAAGGTTCTACACTGTGTTGGTGTTGACCGGGAATTTTAGATTTTAGATTAAAAGAATTTGGTACAAGACCCGTCCTTGAGGACAGAAAAATCCTCAATCCCAAATCGAGTGACTTTTAACTTTCACTTTGCGCTGCTAGGGAACAAACCTCCTTAATAAAATTGAGTTGGTAACAACACTGACGGAGCTAAAAGCCATTAATGCTGCTGCACTGGCAGGTCCTAGAACGAAACCGTAGGCAGGTAATAATATACCAGCGGCGAGGGGAATACCTATCGTATTATAGGCAAAAGCCCAAAATAAATTCTGACGGATAGTATTAAAAGTGGCTCGACTTAGCTGAATCGCCTTGACAACATCGGTCAGGGAATTTCTCATTAAGATAATTTCAGCCGTTTCCATAGCGACATCGGTTCCAGAATGTAGGGCAATACCGACATCTGCCTGTGATAAGGCTGGCGCGTCATTGATGCCATCTCCTACCATAGCAACAAATGTGTTGATCTTCCCACATTGAAGAGATTGAATGGTGGCGGCTTTTTGGGCTGGGGGGATACCTGCCATGATGTCGGTGTTGGCGATTCCTAGTTGTTTAGCGATCGCCTTGGCTGCTTCTAATCTATCACCACTAAGGAGCATAACGCGCAAACCCATTTGTCGGAGTTTATCTACTGCGGTTTTCGCATCTGGTCTGAGGGTATCACTAACGGCAATTAATCCGCTTAAAGTCCCATCTACAGCTACACCAATTACGGTTTTTCCTTCTGTGGCTAGTCTTTGTCTCTGTTTTTCTGCTGTTTCATTAATATTGATTTGGTGGTAATTAAACCATTCCCAGTTACCTAAAAGAACTTTTTTTCCCTCGACGACAGCGGATACGCCCATACCTGGTTCGGTATGGAAGTCTACAGCATGGGGGATGATTAACTCTCTGGCTTTGGCTTCTTGCTGAATAGCTGTAGCTAGGGGGTGATAAGTACCACTTTCTACGGCTGCGGCTAGTTGAATGAGAGATGATGGTAAAGTTGATTCGGCAATAACTAGACAATCAGTGACAGTGGGTTTACCTGTGGTGAGAGTTCCGGTTTTATCAAAAACTACCGTGTCTAGTTTGTGGACTTTTTCTAAAACGTCGCCACCTTTGATTAATAGTCCCCGTTCTGCACCCATTCCTGTTCCTACTAAAATCGCTGTCGGGGTAGCTAATCCTAAAGCACAGGGACAAGCAACTACCATCACAGCGATCGCTAATTTTAAACTAATTAATAGGGAAGAATATTGAGTGTCCGGTAATAAATGTTGGGGATTATGTCCCATATTGTGAGCCATTGCCATCGCCCCGGACATGGTAACATCTGGCCAGAGGTGAGTTCCCAGCAAATACCAAAACACGAAGGTTAAACCAGCCGCTGTTAAGACACCATAAGTAAAATATCCAGCCACCGTATCAGCTAATTTTTGGACTGGGGCTTTGCGAGTTTGGGCGGCTTCTACTAAAGCCACAATTTGGGCTAAAATTGTATCATCACCAGTGCGGGTAGCTTGAATAGCGATCGCTCCTGATTGATTTAAAGTTCCCCCAGTCACAGTATCTCCCGGTTGCTTCATCACAGGTACTACTTCCCCTGTCAGCATGGATTCATCTATGGTAGTTTGTCCAAAACGCACCTCACCATCTACCGGAATTTTATCCCCTGGTAACACCTGCAACCATTCACCCACACGCACCTGTTCCGCCGGAATTTCCATAATATTTGCCCCAGCAATCAATTTTTCCGGTTCTGGGTTAATAATTAACCGGGCTGTTTGGGGGGCTAAAGCCAACAATTGGCGAAACGCTTTAGCAGCACGTCCTCTAGCCTGTTTTTCCAAAGTCCTCCCCAAAAGAATAAAACCCAACATCATCACAGGTTCATCAAAAAAGCATTCCCAACCCATTTGGGGAAACAATAACGCTACCAAACTTGCAGTATAGGCTGTTAACGTTCCCAAACCAATGAGAGTATTCATATTCGGCGCACCCCGTCGCCAACCTAGCCAACCTTCCACTAAAATTGGTCTACCAGGAATAATAATAGCGATCGTCGCCAATCCACAATGAAACCAGATATCATTTAAAAAGGGAAAAATAACAGATCCAATATTACCAAAATGACCAATTCCCGATAGTAGCAGTAATAGACCAGCAATTCCTAACTGTCTAACTGTCCCCTGCATTTCCTGGCGTTGTCTTGCTTCCACAGCGGATTGCAGATTATCACCAGCACTTTTACCCGTCCGTAATTGGCTAGGAAATCCTGTAGCCGTTAATCCTTGAACTAACGCCTCTACATCTACAGTACCAACTTCTGCCTCTACGACTGCAACTTCCGTTGCGAGATTAACACAAACGCTTTTAACCCCTGAATGCTGAATAAGCTGTTTTTCTACTGCATTCACGCATCCAGCACACTTCATCCCCCCAACATCTAAAATAATTTTCTCTGAGTTAAGTATTTTTGTGGGGGGGACAGATTCTCTAAGTATTTCAGATTTTGGGATCAGTTGCATGGCTAGTTTTGAGGTTCGCTTTTGTTAGTTTAACGCTTAATAACCAGCGTCTCTACTTTGAGGTTAAGGGAAATCTGCCACTTTCACCAAGTGAACAATATTAAGTTTCCGTTTAAAACCCCAACTCCCCAAAATCATCTAAGTAGGTTGGCGTTGAAAATTGTCGTTATGGCAAGGCAAGAGGCAAGAGGCAAGAGTGAAGAGGGTTTAGGCGATTTTACATTTCTTTACACAGTTTGGTTTTATTGTGTTCACCTACTTAAATCCGGCGTTGCTGATAGCCTGCGTGGCGTAGCCATATTGAGGTATGAAATTCCCAAATTGAACCTTTAAAAATCTTACCTTTGCGTCTACTCTATACGAGATCACGAAGCGTGATTGCGTCTTTGCGTGAGACTAAATCATCTAAATCACAAAAATCATAGTTTAATTTTAGCTGTGTAAATTACAGCAGTTAATTGTACTGGTAACATCAAAATTAGGCTTTTACAGAAATAATTAATTTCCCAGTCTGATACTATACTAAAATATCCCGTACTCATTATTAGCAAGACTAACAAGTGCATCTGTTTATATTTGAGCAACTGCATATTAAGTAGGTGAACACAATAAAACCAAACTGTGTAAAGAAACGTAAAATCGCCCAAACCCTTTTCACTTTTCCCTCTTGCCTTTTGCCTTGCCATAACGACAATTTTCAACGCCAACCTACTTAATTTGACATGACAAACTTTCTAAAACCAAGCTTGCTTATTCACAAAATAGGTATTAACAAATTCTTCATGAGATTTATTTAAGTAAATCATAGCTTCAATCAAACCAACAAGCTGCATAACTATTAATGTAAATCCATAGGTAAAAGAACCACCGATTATAGAAACTGCTAACATAATAAAACCTTCTAAAGTATAACCAAGAATGAATTTATGTAGCCCAAATCCACCAAAAATAATTCCAGCATAACCAGCTAACAGTTGTTTCATAGTGTGAGATGGGTTAATATTAGTCATATTGAAATATACTCCTTGGTAATTAGTAATTGGTAATTAGTGACTAGTCATATTTATTTACTGGTAATCCTATATATGATTTAAATAATGATAAGATACTCATGAAAAGCCATCATCAAAATACTAAATTTTTCGATCAGACATAGCAAATTTGCAGAGAAATATTGTGCTTAATATTCACCAAATTTCAGGTAATAATTAACCTCAAAATCAGTAAATATCCAACATATCCAACACTATGGATTTTTCTACATATCTATTATTGTGAAATCCGGAAGATTTTTTTGAGAAGTAAGTAGGCAGGCAAATAAATTTTCCTATCCAAAATCTATTTTTTTGGCTAAAGGTAATTTTTTACTCCTTTTTTATGAATCAATTTCCGTAATAACAGATTGTGACAGTTAAGGCTGTGGAATGTAGGTTACAGCGGTTGATAAATGATAATAAATCATATATTAAACAGCCTACATCCAAAAATAGCGGCAAGGCTTACCTGAGAAACGCTAACCTAAGCGGTGCTGAACTAAGTAATACTATATTGACCGACGCTAACTTCAATCTTGCCAGAGTTACAAATGCTGACTTTAGAACATCGCGGGGCAATTGTTAAGGATAAGATAAGTAGGTTGGCGTTGAAAATTGTCGTTATGGCAAGGCAAAAGGCAAGAGGCAAGAGGCAAGAGTGAAGAGGGTTTGGGCGATTTTACGTTTCTTTACACAGTTTGGTTTTATTGTGTTCACCTACTTAGCTTAAAACCGCCTCAGAATAAATTCTGAGTCTAATAGCAAAAGTCGTCTCAAGACGACTAGAATAATCACGCTTTAATTTAAATAAACAATCCTGGAGAAACATTAAAAAATTCTCCTAATGCTTTTGCTTGAGCCTTACTAATTGCTCTTTTCCTATTCACAACCTCAGAAACCACACCTTTAGAACCAATAACTCCTACCAAATCAGATTGTTTAATTCCCCTAGCATTCATTAAATGTTCTAACATGGCATGGGGAGATGATGGTTCAATAGGGTAGTGTTTATTTTTATTTGAAAATGCAAATCTTACTTGATCAATATGTTCTCATTTAGAGAACGGTTTATCAATAGAAGTTAGGAATTAACGAAAAAGCCACTTAAAGTATAAGTGACTTTTCATAATTTGAAATTAAATTCCCATCACTTTCATTGAAAACAGAGAATTATTCATTAATAGAATGGGGAATACCCAAAACTGCACAAGGGAAATTTTTACCGAGTGTTGTAATCATGGGATGATTACTAGATTGGCAGCCTAAAAAGAGAATATCTGCACTTTCTAATTGCACAACCTTCTTTAGTTCTTTAGCAATGTTGCCAAATCGCAAATGAGATTTAAACGAACCTTGCCATTCTTCGGCTAGAGTTTTGGCTTGCCAAATAATTCTGTCTGCTTCCTTAATAGAAGTCCTAGATTCTCTTTCCAATTGCGGTAAAATTGCTGTTCCTTTGGGTTGATTTAATCGCAACGTGGCTGGCTTTGATGTATTGCTGAATTGGGATTCTAATTGAGCTTTATTATTGGCAACATTGAATATATCAACAGACTGGCAATTGAAGTTTTCTTCTACTACATAAACGGCTTGAACTGTAATTTGAGAGTTAGTAGCTAAACTCGTTTGGTGAGCAATCCAACAAGCGATATCTAGGGCTGTGTGACTTTCAGGTGAACCATTATATCCCACGATAAAATTGGCTGATTTTGCCTGAGAAACTCTTTTAGAAAATGATTTTTGAGTTTCTGGTAGTAATACCATTTGTTCAATTAGGTCATCACGACCGATAGCACTTTGTAATCGTGCTAACATTGGCTTAATTTTCACAGTTTTAACTTCTCTCCCTTGAAACGATTAATCAATGAGAAGCGGGGGATGACAATTTTAAATTTCAGATTTATCTCAAATCCAAAATCTAAAATTTATTTAAGGAAGCCCCAATCATAACTGAATATTACAGCCAAGATTTTGGAAGTTCCTTCCATTGCCGACGGAGTTAGCTGACGGGCTAAGACTGGAAGGTGTCTCTCGTAAGATTAGCCCCAAATACTTGGTTCCTCCGTTTCAAATTCAGCTTTGATGAATTTGAATTAGGCTACCCACTAAAAATATATTAATACTATTACACTAGGTTTAAATAAAGTCAAGGTTAAGAATATTGAGGATATGGTTGTAGTCAGGAGCTTAATTACTAATTTTTCCTATTTTTACTAATATTTAATGATTTAAACTATTTTAATATTGCCAGAATTAAAAAAGTTGGAATTTAGCTATAATTCGTGATTTGATTATGTTTAAGGGCTATTTTTCAAGATTAAAAAAAAATGAATTAAGTAGGTGAACACAATAAAACCAAACTGTGTAAAGAAACGTAAAATCGCCCAAACCCTCTTCACTCTTCACTCTTGCCTCTTGCCTCTTGCCTCTTGCCTTTTGCCTTGCCATAACGACAATTTTCAACGCCAACCTACTTAATTGAAACAGGAGATTCTTAACAGCCTTGTAGTAGATCAAGCAGGTAATAGGTAATAGAGAACAAGTAAGAATTTTACCAATTACCCATTACCCATTACCTATTATTAAGCAGTTACCTTTTCACTTTCTAAACGAGCCAATCTTTCGGCCAATAGTTTTTCCAAAGAAATCAAAGCCTTGGTAAAACCATCAATACCTTCTGCAAGTTTATCAGAAGCCATGCGATCGCCATTGTGCATTTGATCAAAAGTAGCTTTATCAACAGAGATTTTGGCAATTGATAACCCTGCTACCTTAGCAGGATCAAGTTTGCGGGGTAATTCAGCAACAGTGTTTTGCAATTCTGTCAACAACCCTGGAGAAATAGTCAGCAAATCGCAACCAGCCAATTCTGTAATTTCACCAATATTGCGGAAACTAGCGCCCATTACCTCGGTTTTATAACCAAACTTTTTATAGTAGTTATAAATGCTAGTTACAGACAATACACCTGGATCTTCCGCTGCGGGATAGCTATCCCGACCAGTATCTTTCTTGTACCAGTCAAGAATCCGACCAACGAAAGGAGAAATTAAAGTGATACCAGCTTCCGCACAGGCGATCGCTTGGTGCAGACCAAATAGTAAAGTTAAGTTACAGTGAATACCTTCTTTTTCCAAAATTTCCCCAGCTTTGATACCTTCCCAAGTGGAGGCAATTTTAATCAAAACCCGCTCTTTAGAAATACCAGCGGCTTTATACTGAGCGATTAAATCCCGGGCTTTAGCTACAGTAGCATCAGTATCATAAGATAATCGAGCATCTACTTCTGTAGACACCCGACCGGGAATAATTTGCAAAATCTTTAATCCAAAAGATACCGCTAAACGGTCAAAAGCCAGGGATACCACCTGTGCTTGACTAGCGGCAGTGCCAGCATCTTTTTTAGCTTTGAGTAAAGTTTGATCAACAATATCCTGATATTCCGCCATTTGTGCCGCAGCAGTAATCAGTGAAGGATTGGTAGTAGCATCTTGAGGTTTAAACTGTTCAATTGATTGGATATCTCCCGTATCCGCTACCACAACGGTTACTGCCCGTAGTGCTTCTAGTAAGTTCTTAGGCATAACATACTCCAATGTCAGTGGTCAGTAGTCAGTGGTCAATAGTCAGTGGTTAGGGGTCAGTGGTTAGGGGTTGGGGAACAAGAATTTTCCCAATTACCAATCACCAATTACCCATTACCAACTACCCATTTTAAATGCGTCATGCCGTAATTGGCTGTCCAATAGAATGCACTTTAATTAAACTTGTTGTTCCAGATTGACCAATTGGGACACCAGAGGTAATCACCACCTTGTCTCCTTCCTGAACCAAACCACTATCTACAACGGTGTTTACCACATTCACAAACATTTCTTCGGCGGTGTGAACAGGTTGAATCAGTAGCGGTTCTACACCCCAAGATAAAGCTAATTGACGGTAGGCGGTACAGTCGGAAGTCAGCGCAATAATTGGTGTGCTGGGACGATATTTAGAAACGAGTTTGGCTGTACTTCCTGATGTAGTATTACAGAGAATCGCTTTTGCACCAGTTTCATAGGCAATGCGACAAACCGATTGAGATACTGATTCTGTGACAGAGAGACTACCAGCTTCGGGAATCCAAGAATGTCTATTTCCCTCTTGCAGTGCTGTTTCTGTTTGTAAGGCGATATTGTGCATGATTTGGACAGCCGCAATCGGATAGTCACCCATTGCCGTTTCTCCAGACAACATAACTGCATCTGTGCCATCGAAAATCGAGTTAGCAACGTCCGTGGCTTCAGCGCGGGTTGGGTCAGGGGCGCTAATCATGGACTCTAACATTTGAGTAGCTGTAATCACGGGTTTACCAGCTTGATTACAACGACGAGCAATGTCTTTTTGAATTAAGGGGACGTTATATATTGGTACTTCGACCCCTAAATCCCCACGAGCAATCATAATACCGTCAGCGGCTGCAATGATAGCATCTAGCTGTTCCACAGCTTCTGCCCGTTCAATTTTAGCAATCAGGCGAATCTTTGAGCCAGCACCTTCAATCATGCGGCGTGCAGGTTCGAGGTCTTGGGGCGATCGCACAAAGGAAACCGCCACCCAGTCTACACCTAATTGTATCCCAAATCGCAAATCCATTAAATCCTTTTCCGTAATCGAACTTACGGGTAAAGGAGTAGCGGGTAAATTTACACCTTTGTGAGAAGAAATCAAACCGCCAATATTCACATGAGCGCGGATTTTATCAGCGTCACGGCTGGTAACAGTTAACTTCACTCGACCATCATTAATTAAAATGGGTTCACCACATCGCATCATAGCGAATAGGGTGGGTAGAGGTAAGGGTAACTCATCAATACTTTCACCCTTCTCCTGTAAGAGAAAAGTCACCTCCTTACCAGCCTCTAACATTAACCCTTCCGGTGGTAATTTCCCTAACCGAATCTTTGGCCCACATAAATCCTGCATAATTGCAATTGGCTTGTGTAAATCCTTGCTAATCTGCCGCAGATGATGAAAAACTTGGGCGTGAGCCTCATAAGCGCCATGAGAAAAATTCAACCGCGCCATATTCATTCCCGCCCTTACCAAAGCTTCTAACTTCTCAGGTGAAGATGTAGCCGGTCCTATAGTACAAACAATTTTAGTGCGACGCATAAGTATGTAAGGAGTAACGTTAAGGTAGCACACTCCGTTAAGCCCTGGAAGAGGCAGGGGAGCAGAGAGCAGGGGGAGAAGAATATTAATCTTGCTCTTACCTCTTGCGGTTCTCACTGTCACCTGTCACCTGTCACCTGTCACCTGTCACCTGTCACCTAAATCAATCCTTCTTTTTTGGCCATTGACAACATTAAATCAATGACGCGGTTGGAGTAACCCCATTCGTTGTCATACCAGGAGACAATTTTGAAGAAATTAGCATTCAGTTCAATTCCTGCACCCGCGTCGAAAATGCTGGAGTGGGAATCACCTTGAAAATCTGTAGATACTACTTCTTCATCGGTGTAACCTAACACACCTGATAAATTACCTTCCGCAGCTTTTTTCATGGCTGCACAGATTTCTTTGTAAGAAGTGGCTTTGGTGGTTTTGAAAGTCAAGTCAACCACCGAGACATCAGGAGTGGGAACTCTCAAAGCCATACCAGTTAACTTACCTTTCAATTCTGGTAATACCAAAGCCACCGCTTTAGCCGCCCCTGTAGCGGAGGGAATTATATTTTGACCCGCACCCCGTCCACCGCGCCAATCTTTGCGACTGGGACCATCTACCGTGGGCTGAGTGGCTGTTGTTGCGTGAACTGTGGTCATTAACCCTTCAGCTAAACCGAAGTTATCATTAATGACTTTCGCAATGGGCGCTAAACAATTTGTAGTACAACTTGCATTGGAGACAATCAAGTCTTTGGCGGGGTCAAATAAGTGATGATTTACACCCATGACCATTGTTTTTACCTTTTCCGGTTCTTTTGTCGGTGCGGAAATGACAACCCGCTTTGCACCTGCTTTGAGGTGATTTTCCGCCCCAGCGTAATCTGTGAACAGTCCTGTAGATTCAACAACATAATCTACTCCCAATTTACCCCAAGGTAGTTCTGCGGGATTTCGCATAGATACACAAGGGACAAAATGACCATCAATAACTATACCGTCTTCTCTAGCTGCAACTTTGCTTTTCAATCTCCCGTGTGTGGAGTCGTACTTGAGAAGATAAGCAAGGTTATCGGGGGGAACTAAATCGTTAATTCCCACAAATTCAATATTAGGATTAGTAAGACCGGCACGTAACACAAGTCTACCAATTCGACCGAATCCATTAATACCAATTTTCAACTTCGTCAAAATTAAACCTCCTGTGTTGGGAATTTCAGCAAAGGTTAACTGGCCCGGTTAATTCTAGTCTGACTTAGCTGATTCTTACAGTCACAAAAGGCATAAAGTTAATTTAACTGGCATATTTTAAGGTTTAGTCATTGTTCATTGATTACTTGTGATCATTGGCTACTCAGTTTAAATATTTATGTATTTGTATCAATATCTCACCTTTTACCTAATTTCCAATCTTCACCACCGGGTAACTGTATTAACAGTTCAGCAATAGTTTTTGGTAATTCTTTCACAGAATATAGATGAGTCAATTCCAAAAATTTTCCAGCGATAGAAATTACCTCGTTTCTATTGACCATTTCTGCTAATTGAAATTCATTATAAGTCCCGTTCAATACTTCTAAACTAGCATCAGCTATGGCTAATTCAATTTCATCTTCTAACCAACTATTCCATTCATCTTGGTTGATATAATAGGATTTTTTATTTTCTTTGAGATTAATATCTTGAATTTCTATCAATGAATTGCGAATAGAAGCAACCCAAGAATTTGTTAATCTTTTCTCAATTTGATTTTTAATCAAATGAATTAACAACACTTTCAAAAAAGATTTAATTTGTCGTAATATGGCTTTTTTACTCATCCCCTCTAATTCATCAATAATAGCCAAAGCGTCGCTGTAACGTTGTTCTAAAATACTATTTCTGAGGTCTATTAATTCTTGAGTCATATTAATTACCTTTTCCCTAATTTCCAATCTTCACCACCGGGTAACTGAATTAGCATTTCAGCAATAGTTTTTGGTAACTCCTTTACAGAATATAAATGAGTCAATTCCAAAAATTTTCTAGCGATAGAGATTACCTCATTTCTATTGACAATTTCCGCTAATTGAAATTCATTATAAATCCCGTTCAATACTTCTAAACTAGCATCAGCTATGGCTAATTCAATTTCATCTTCTAACCAACTATTCCATTCATCTTGGTTGATATAATAGGATTTTTTATTTTCTTTGAGATTAATATCTTGAATTTCTATCAATGAATTGCGAATAGAAGCAACCCAAGAATTTGTTAATCTTTTCTCAATTTGATTTTTAATCAAATGAATTAACAACACTTTCAAAAAAGATTTAATTTGTCGTAATATGGCTTTTTTACTCATCCCCTCTAATTCATCAACAATAGCCAAAGCATCGGTGTAACGTTGTTCTAGAATACTGTTTCTGAGGTCTATTAGTTCTTGTGTCATATTGATTACCTTTTCCCTAACTTCCAATCTTCACCACCAGATAAATTACCTAAATAATCATCAATAATATCTGGCAATTCTCTAATTTGATAATTATAGGTCAAGTTAATTAACTCAGTTGCAGTTAATATTAATTGTGGTTTATTTAACATTTGAGAAATTTGTTGTCTTTGAAATTTTCCATTCATTATTTCTAAACTTGCAGGACGAATTGCTAACTCTATAGCATCTTCTAAGATTTCTACCCATTCATCAATATTCAGATAGTAAGATTTTTTATTATCTTTTAAATTCAATTTCTTAATTTCTAAAATTGAACTTTCAATTGATGCAGCCCAAGAATTAGTTAACCGCTGTTCCACTTGATTTTTAATCAAATGAATCATCAATCTCAACAAAAATGATTCAATATTTCGTAAAATTGCTTGTTTACTCATCCCCTCTAATTCATCAACAATAGCCAAAGCGTCGGTGTAACGTTGTTCTACAATACTATTTCTGAGGTCTATTAATTCCTGTGTCATATTGATTACCTTTTCCCTAATTGCCAATCTTCACCACCAGTTAAATTACCTAAGTAATTATCAATAACATCTGGCAATTCTCTCATTTGATAATTATAAGTCAAGTTAATTAACTCAGTTGCAGTTAATATTAATTGTGGTTTATTTAACATTTGGGAAAGTTGCTGACGCTTAAATTTTCCATTCAACACTTCTAAACTAGCGTCAGCTATGGCTAATTCAATTTCATCTTCTAACCAACTATCCCATTCATTTTGATTGATATAATAGGATTTTTTATTTTCTTTGAGATTTATTTTTTTAATTTCTACCAATGAATTGCGAATAGAAGCAACCCAAGAATTAGTTAATCGGGCTTCTATTTGGTTTTTAATCAAATGAATTAACAAAATTCTCAAAAATGCTTGAATATTTCGTAAAATAGCTTGTTTACTCATCCCCTCTAATTCATCAACAATAGCTAAAGCATCGGTATAACGTTGTTCTACAATACTATTTCTGAGGTCTATTAATTCCTGTGTCATATTGATTACCTCAACTTGAAAATTTACTAAATAAATTTCTACTTCTAGTATAAACTAGCATTAAGCAATTTTTTGATAGACAACATTAATTTTAGGTTGAGATTTATCTTTCTGTTGATTTGTTACCATTATTTCTACATTTTGACCTAAAATGATTAAAATTTATGAATTTAGATGAATTGGATTGCATCTCAATACGATGTTAGGTATAATATGATCTAACTAATTTGGTATCAAAATATGACTAGCATTATGTCGGATACGCAATGGCAAAAAGAAATTACATCCTTGAAGAAAGATTTAAATAGTGAAATCAGTAAAATAGAACGTGCTTCAGAAATTACTATACCTCAGTATATTTGCATTAATAACCTAAAATCAAAGCTAGAACGCTTGGAAAAAATCGAAAGGATTCTTAGTATAGATAAATACAACATTGTTTTTATCGGTACTATTGGGAAAGGAAAGACTACAGCTATTTGTCATCTTTTTAACTTAATAAGTGAATTTAACGTTTCCAAGACGATGAGTAATGGAAAGACTAAAAATGTAATCGAAACTAAAGAATTATTATCAACAGGTTCAGGTAAAACCACTATATGTGAAGTAATTCTCAAAGCATCTGAAAAAACTTACATAGAAATAGAGCCTTATACAGTTGCAGAAATGGAAAATCTAATTTATGAATTCTGTGACTCTATTGCGAGTAAAGATAATATTCACTCAGAAGAAAAAATAATTATTTCTGAGGAAATTCAGAGAGCTATTAGAAATGTTACAGAACTAAAAATAAATAACAGAACTGTTTATGAGGGAGATAAAAAGACAATTATTAGAAATGATAAAGCTAAAGAATTATTCGAGCAATCTAAAGAAGAATTAAATGAAGAACTAAGATTAGAAATGCTTAAAAAAACCGCACTAGATAATGCAAATCTTGAATCTAGAACTACGACTTTAATTGAATTTGATCATCAAAATAATGAGCAAGCATGGATAAAAGATACCTTCCATGCTATCAATAATGTGGAGTTAAAGGAATTTGCTATTCCAAGAAAAATATATCTTTATGTGAGTAATAATGTTTTATCAGGCTCTAATTTATATCAGTTTAATTCAGTTGTTGATACTAAAGGAATTGATGAAAATCCAATTCGTAAAGACTTGCAGAAATATATTGAAAATCAGGATACTATCTGTCTTTTTGTAACACCTTTCACTGATGCTCCTGACGCTAGTATTCGTAAATTAATAGCGTATCACCTGGCATCGAAATCTAAGGATTTTCATCATAGATTTGTAACTTTAGTCTTACCTCGCAAAAATGAACCACAAAAAGTACATGGAGCAGATGATAATTGGGATATAGGAGTTCAAATCAGAAAAGAAGAAATTCAAACAACATTCAAGCATCTGAACTTAGATTTTTTTCTAGAAAATATTTTGTTCTATGATTCCTTAAGATACTATCGTGATGACATAGTTAAGCTACATGAAATTTTCGATGAAGAAGATGTACAGGCAGATAAAAACCAATTTATCAAGGATATAGCAGGTGTTATAGAACGCAGACGAAATATTTTATTAGATGAAATCAAAGACATTCAAGCAAGCTTTGTGAGAATAAAAAATGGTGATGCTTTAACAGAAACAGAAATCAACGCAATTGAAAATGCCATTCAGAAAATAAAAGATATCAGAGATTTGAGTAAAAGAGTTCCTGCTTTTGTGTATGAAGATTTTATTAATGAATATATTGGATATTATCGTACAACGTATAAAGCATGGAATACAAAACACGCTATCCATAGAAATTACGGCTATTATGAGCCAAGGGATATAGACATATATTATGATGCCAAGGTTGTTGCTGAGGGAATAGATGAGAATGCAATGCTGAAAAAATTTACTAAAGAAGTAAAACAGGAATTAGAAGATATTCTGAATAA
Source organism: Anabaena sp. 54 (assembly GCF_017355725.1). Lineage (NCBI taxonomy): Bacteria > Bacillati > Cyanobacteriota > Cyanophyceae > Nostocales > Nostocaceae > Anabaena > Anabaena sp. 54. The sequence continues at coordinate 11,696 of NZ_JAAVWA010000043.1, read as the reverse complement.
TCTTATATCAGCAAATGAATCTTTAAAGACTTTTATCCCTGAATTAATCAACCAGTTTTATATGTTATATTATAAAGATTTTATAAATGAAGTAGGGACAGAAATGGAAGCAGAATTTAACAGTAAACTATCACCGCAAAATGAAGATTCTCCTTTTTGGAATTCTCTAATTACTCAGAAAGGTAGGCCAACAGGGAAGGGAGAAACATATACAGGTAATGTATGTTTGCTATTTACGCGAGAGCTAGAAAAAGAAACAGACTTAAATGCAGTATTAAAGAGTAAAACAGAATATCATTGGGAGAAATTGATTATTAAAATCCTAGAATTTTTTGGGCAGAAATAGATAATTTCTTAATTGCAGAGTTAATAGACAGTTTAGGACGCAATATAATTATAATTGTGTCCTTGAAAAAATTATCCACTATTAGTTACTACCAAACAATATATGACTAATTTACGTAGAGAAATTGGAACAAAACTCAATATATATACAAAAAAATATCATGAAGAATATATAAAATGTTTGATTAGAGGAATAGAAATTCCCATTAAGGTAAGACCAGAAGAGCTAGTTAGACAACTATTTCTTGATTTTATGATCAACGAAAGTGGATTATTTCCAGATTTGATTAATATCAAAGTTGAGGTAAATAATCATGATGTAGAAATATACAAAAAACCAGAATATGATAATTTTCAACCATATCAATCTCCTTTGATGATTATAGAAGTAAAACGAGAAGATGCAAATTTAGATAATCATTATAATCAAATTCAAAGATATCTTAAAAAAGCTAGTTGTAACATGGGTATTTTATATAATTATCATAAGATTATCAGTTTTATAAAAAAAGATGATAATTTTCAAATTAATGATCTCAATTATCTTAGAGACATCCTACCATTAATTTTAAAAAATAATAACAATATTGATGATGATTCATTAGCTTTTAGCAAAGCTAAAAGGGGAGATTTTCAAAGTTTTATTTATCTTATGAACAAATATGGACAATATAAAACTAATACAATTATTTTTAAACTTAAATCAAAAGAATACGCTATGGCAGGATGTTGTTTTAACGTCAAAAATAATAAAGTGCATTATGATGTTTGTGGTAAATATGATAAAAAACAGCAAAGTTTCGACTACCAAGATTTTGAAAAGCTGATTTCTATCACCTATTGATAATATATTAACCCTCTTCCATGAAACTGGGAATCAAAAAAATAATTTCCGAATTTTCAAATCCATATATACCAAAGAGTTTTAGAGATTCCCAAGGTAGAAAAGTTACCGTACCGAAAACAGGGGGACAGAAAGTTAAAGGAGTCTATGTTCAGCAAATAGTTGAGTTATTAAATTTAGACGAGTGGATAAATGAAAACACTGAATCAGACGAACAAGCAGATTGAACAATCACCCTTAGAATACTATTTAAAGCTTCAATATCCCATCACTTTTTACCCAGACGCAGAAGGTGGATATGTAGCACAAATCAAAGATTTACCTGGATGTCTCACTCAAGGAGAAACCATAGAAGAGACAATGACAAATATTAATGAAGCGCGGGAATTGTGGATTGAAACGGCTTATGAAGCAGGTGATAATATTCCTTTACCCAGTACAGATGATAACTATAGTGGTAAGTTAATGTTAAGAATGCCTAAATCATTGCATCGGCGGTTATCTGAAACTGCGGAAAGAGAAGGAGTAAGTTTAAATCAATATATTGTATCTTTAGTGAGTACAGCACAGTAATAAAGTGAGTTTAGCTGTTATTTTCTGCTTTCATTATTGGGTATTTTCTCTGAGAACTCCTAATATTATAGCGGTATGCACTTGCATGATATACAGTCATAGCCCCCTCCTCGCTTGCGGGGAGGGGGTTGGGGGTGGGGTTTTGTATTTCACTCAACCCAGAATGACTCAATTATTAATATGGCCAAGTCCAATCACGGATTTCTGGCATATCTTCACCGTGTTTCTGGATATATTGCTGATGTGAAATCAACTTATCTTGCAATTTTTGCTTCACATAAGCTGCTTGAGAACCTAACTTTGGAACACGGTCTATCACATCCATAACCAAGTGGAATCTATCTAAATCATTCATAACCACCATATCAAAAGGTGTGGTTGTTGTTCCCTCTTCTTTATAACCACGCACATGAATATTCTGGTGATTTGTATGCCGATAGGTGAGACGATGAATTAACCAAGGATAACCATGAAAAGCAAAAATCACAGGTTTATCAGTTGTGAAAATCGTATCGAAATCCTTACTACTTAAACCGTGAGGATGTTCACCTTGTGGTTGTAGTGTCATCAAATCTACAACATTCACAACCCGCACTTTTAAATCGGGGAAATGTTGTCTTAAAATATCCACAGCCGCTAAAGTTTCCAAAGTTGGAACATCTCCAGCACAAGCCATAACTACATCAGTTTCACTGTCTTGATCATTACTAGCCCATTCCCAAATTCCTAAACCTTTGGTACAATGTTTAATTGCCGAATCCATGTCTAAATATTGTAATGCTGGTTGTTTACCGGCAACAATCACATTGACATAATTACGACTTCTTAAACAATGGTCGGTTACTGATAATAAAGTATTAGCATCAGGTGGCAGATAAACACGAATAATTTCGGCTTTTTTGTTAATTACGTGGTCAATAAACCCAGGATCTTGGTGAGAGAACCCGTTATGATCTTGTCGCCAAACGTGGGAAGTTAGAAGATAATTTAAAGATGCAATTGGTCTTCTCCAAGTAATATGACGAGTCGTTTTCAACCATTTGGCGTGTTGGTTGAACATCGAATCAATGATGTGAATAAAAGCTTCATAACAGGAGAAGAAACCATGACGACCTGTTAATAAATAGCCTTCTAACCATCCTTGACAATTGGTTTCGCTGAGGATTTCCATTACTCGACCGTCGGGAGATAAATGGTCATCTTCGGGGAGAGTTTCCGCATCCCAAGCGCGATTTGTCACTTCAAATAAAGGGTCTAGCCGATTTGAGGCGGTTTCGTCAGGACCAAAAACGCGGAAGTTGCGGCTTTCGTCGTTCAGTTTCATAATGTCACGGAGAAACTTACCAGTAACTTTGGTAGCTTCGGCGTTAACTGTCCCTGGTTGGGGTACTTCTACAGCGTAGTTGGAGAAATCAGGCATTTTCAAGTTACGCAGCAAAATTCCGCCGTTAGCGTGGGGGTTGTCTCCCATGCGACGCTGACCTTTGGGTGCTAATTCTGCAAGTTCGGGAATTAGTTGACCGTTTTCATTAAACAGTTCTTCAGGATTGTAACTTTTTAGCCAATCTTCCAGCAGTTGCAGATGTTCCGGTTTACCAGCTATATCACTAAAGGGGACTTGGTGCGATCGCCAATAACCTTCTGTTTTCTTCCCGTCCACTTCCTTGGGACCCGTCCAACCTTTAGGAGTGCGTAAAACAATCATCGGCCACTGCGGTCTTTCTTGGCAACCATGTATCCGCGCTTCTCTTTGAATACTTTGAATTTCTGGAATGATTGTATCTAATACTGCTGCCATTTGTTGGTGAACTTCCGCAGGGTCAGCACCTTCCACAAAGTAAGGTTTATAGCCATAACCGATAAATAGGCTTTCTAACTCCTCATGAGGTATCCGTGCTAATACGGTTGGGTTGGCAATTTTGTAACCATTTAAATGCAGAATTGGTAAAACCGCACCATCAGTAACCGGGTTAATAAATTTGTTAGAATGCCAGCTAGTTGCCAAAGGTCCAGTTTCCGCTTCTCCGTCACCGACAACCGCCGCAACTATCAAATCAGGGTTATCAAATACCGCCCCATAAGCGTGAACTAAAGCATAACCTAATTCTCCCCCTTCATGGATAGAACCGGGGGTTTCTGGGGCGACATGGCTGGGAATACCACCAGGAAAAGAGAACTGCTTAAATAGTTTTTGCATTCCCTCCTCATCTTGGGAGATGTTAGGGTAATATTCGCTATATGTTCCTTCTAAGTAGGTATTGGCAACAAGTCCAGGTCCACCATGTCCGGGCCCAGCTATATAAATTGCGTTGAGGTCGTATTTTTTAATAACTCGGTTGAAGTGGGCATAAATCAAATTTAGCCCAGGAGTAGTTCCCCAATGTCCTAAGAGTCGAGGTTTAACGTGTTCTTGTTTAAGGGGTTCTCTGAGTAAGGGATTATCAAGAAGGTAAATTTGTCCAACAGACAGATAGTTAGCAGCACGCCAATAAGCATTGATTTGTTGTAATTCTGTGTCTGTTAAAGGCTTTATCTGTGGGATACTGGCAATAGTCATTTTCAACTCCCGTGTAAAGTATTTGCACCAACAAATTTTAAACCCAATTCGTAGGGGCGCAGGGCCTGCGCCCAGTCTATATTCCTAATACTGACATTCCATCTACATTAAAACCTATACTTTTGAAAAAATTAAGGTAATCTAATTTGAAGAAGAAATTAAATCAGTCAAATGGCTGAAAATGCAATTCTAAGTATCGGAAAAAACGAAAATATCGCTAATAAAATAAAATTCTCAAGCACAAATCACAGATTATCCATGATAGAAACCGACTGGAAGACCGTCAAAACCTACGAAGACATCATCTACCAAAAAACCGACGGTATCGCCAAAATCACTATTAACCGTCCCCACAAACGTAACGCATTCCGTCCAAAAACCGTATTTGAACTATACGAAGCCTTTTGGGATGCTAAAGAAGATACCACCATTGGCGTAGTCCTATTTACAGGTGCAGGACCTCATACAGATGGAAAATATGCCTTTTGTTCAGGGGGTGATCAAAGTGTACGTGGACAAGCAGGTTATGTAGATGAAACCGGAATCCCCCGTTTAAATGTCTTAGATTTACAACGCCTGATTCGTTCCATGCCCAAAGTAGTAATTGCCCTAGTCGCGGGTTATGCTATTGGCGGAGGTCATGTTCTCCATTTAATTTGTGATTTAACTATTGCGGCTGATAATGCCATTTTTGGGCAAACAGGACCCAAAGTAGGGAGTTTTGATGGTGGTTTTGGTGCTAGTTATTTAGCCAGAATAGTAGGACAAAAAAAAGCCAGGGAAATATGGTTTCTCTGTCGTCAATATAACGCCCAAGCAGCCCTAGAAATGGGCTTGGTTAATATTGTCGTCCCTATAGAACAACTAGAAACAGAAGGCGTACAATGGGCGCAAGAAGTATTAGAAAAAAGTCCCATAGCTATTCGTTGTCTGAAATCAGCATTTAACGCTGACTGTGACGGACAAGCTGGTTTACAAGAATTGTCTGGTAACGCTACTCTACTTTATTACATGACAGAAGAAGGAGCAGAAGGAAAACAAGCCTTTTTGGAAAAACGTCCCCCTAACTTCCGAGATTTTCCTTGGTTGCCTTAAATTGATTTGATCATGAAACTTTACCAATAACATTATTTTACTCCTTCTTTGTTCTCTTGACTCCTGACTGGGCGCAGGCCCTGCGCCCCTACCTCCCCTATATACCAAAATCGCACCTGTTGTGGAAGGTGCGATTTCTGAAGATGTCAAAATTGAAAACACTAACAAATTGCCAGTCAAATTTTATTAGGGTGGACAGAAAATTGATGACCGTAATCATGAATAGTTAAATGAGTACGCTTTGATTTTTCACTTCTTGTGTAGCGGAAGTAGGAATATCTTCAACAGAGGCTACTGTAACATGATCCAAATCCGTCGGGAGAGTTTGAGCAGCAGCAAAAACAGGTTTGGCTACTGGTAAACTCCAAGCATCTTCTAAAGTTTCCCAAGCTGGTGCAAAAGCGGCCATGACCAAAGGACAGGCTTTCCAGACTCCTTGGACTGGTGCGCTCAATTTTTCACACATACCACCACGACGACCTTGTGGCTGGTAATAACGACAATAACGACAGGTAGATGTTAAACGCTTAATTAGTTTCATGTGCCTTCATCTTCAGTACCATTCAGGACTAGTTATCACACTTATATATCTTGCTGGTTATCCAAAATAGACATGAAGGGTAAAAATCATTATTGGATATAGGTTCTAGCGATTATTAACCATAAATAAACTTTAGGATATCTTTAGATTCTTGTTATATATGTAAATAATTATTAGAGTGCGTACATATTTATTTTTACCTAAAACTTATTGGGGATCAAGATTAAAACATTGATTTTGGATTTCCTCGTTTTGTAAAAACGTTACTTTAGATAGAGTTAAAATCAGTTATTAGCATTTAATTTACTGAATTATTTACAATAGTTCAATATTTATCCTAACCGCTTGGAGCAGCAGAGAGAACAAACTTCCCAGCGTTCAAGTTCGCCCCGTGGAGTGGGACATTGACATTGGGGACATAAGGGGAGATGATGCGATCGCTCTTGCATCATCTTCGCCCAATTCTCAAAAGCACCCAAAGCATTGTCAATATTGGGTTTAACCAACCTATCACCAGTTAAATCATCAGCTACATAACTAGGATGTTCAGATGCCGAAACAGTGGCTTCTGTTCCCGCTATTGATGAATTTTTCCACTCGGCTGTAGAAAAGCGAATATCTACCAAAGACGTAGATAGCTTGTCATTTAACTTTACCAACATAGTTTTCCTGCCAAATGTCAAATTTTGCGCCCAAGCAGCACTAGAAGTTGCCACCCACAAAACATCGCGCTGAATAGACAAAGGACGAGTTTGCACCGCAACAGTAGTCCCCACAACTTCTCCCCAACACTTCAGTAACCGCAGCAATACCTGTTCTTGCCATTGTGGTGAACGTTGAATATTTCCTAAAACCTGATCAATTGACTTAAAAGACATATTATGTTATTAGTTTTACCATAAAAATAGCTGAATACTGATAATCAACTTTCACCAGTATATTGAAAATTCATTTAATCATCATCTACCCTGACTCCATCTTAAACAATGAATCAAAATCCTTTGATAGATTCTACCAAATCCCCGCAAACACCCGGCTTAAACCCTACCCTAACTATGGCACTGGCTAGTTTAGAAATACAATTGGATCAAGAATTAACCAGATATAGACGCACACGCAAAAACACCAAATCACAAACAGCAAGAAGTGTAGAAAGTTACACTAATTATCAAACAACAACCTTGTCGAAGGAGATTCAACTACCAGCAGTTCCTCCCGTAGCCATTCCCTCAGAAAATTCATTCTTGACGAATGAGACTGAAACCATTAATTTTCCCCAGGAGTTTGCTAACTCAGACATAGAAGAAACCCCCACTCCTCCAAACCTAGAAAAATCAACTAGCAGTATAGTTCCCACCAAAATTCCCTCCTCCGACAACCCAACCCTCCTCACCACAAATGATCCTCCTCAACAACCAAATGATTATTTAGAATCTAGTGAGGCATTATTGCGGAGTTTGACAGCCGTTGCACCACAAAATCAAACTCCTAATTCTCCTAAATCCCGTGATAGTGTCTTATCACCTTTAGGTATTGGTTCAATGCTGTTGCTATTATTGGCAAGTTTGACTTTAGGTTATGTCGTCTTCAATCCCAAAAATTTACCTAAATTGAATTTCAGTAGCGTACTAAACAATAATTCATCAAAGACTGGGGAAAATACACAAAACACAGAAATTATAGAAAATAATTCCCAACTGACTAGCGAACCAAAAATCACCCCCATAGCTAAATATCCTAATTTAGCCACCCAAGAATTTCGACAAGTTAGAGATCCTAAAGATGTCGTAGATTTAACACCAAAAGTTAAACCGACCCCTCAAATCATTTCCACTCCTGTAGCTATTAAACCCCCCATAACTCCTATCTCTCCATTACCGAGACTTTCCCCCTTATCTAACACCCTCTCTAAATCCACACCTTTAGCAAAGCCTACAGCTACTTTTTCACCCCTATCAGAAGATGTCAAACCATCAGCTAATGGCTACTATTATATTATTGCTGATAATCAAGGCGACAAAGCTTTAACAGCCGCCAAGCAAGTCGTTCCTGATGCTTATTTATCACCAAATAAAAAATTTATTTATTTGGGTGCTTTGAAAACCAAGGATGAGATTAAGCGCAGATTGCAGCAATTAGAGGCAAAAGGCATTAAAGGACGATTACAACAGCCATAGTTAAAAAATGCTGGTTTTACTGAATAAAATTTACTGAATTTAACTCCAAAAACTCTGATCTTTGCGTCTTTGCGCCTTTGCGTGAGGCTAATTCATACTGATTTCTTACTATGATAACAATATAGCAATCCTCAAAGTCCAGTAAATGGTCAAGGTAGAGCCAACATGGAAGTTATTAACCGTATTCTGCGGGTGATTCGCGCTAATTTCAATAGTCTGGTTAGCAATGCAGAAGATCCAGAAAAAATTCTGGAAACAGCTTTCATGGAAATGCAGGAGAATTTGGTACAATTGCGTCAAGGGGTAGCTCAAGCGATCGCCACCCAAAAGCGCACAGAACGCCAAGCAGCCGCAGGAGAATCCCAAGCCGCAGAATGGTATCGTCGCGCCCAATTAGCCCTCCAGCAAGGTAATGACTCCCTCGCACGGGAAGCTCTCACCAAACGCAAATTTTACCAAGAGACCGCTACAACTTTAACCAGCCAAATTCAGCAGCAAAAAGATGTAGTCGCCAAATTAAAGCAAGATATGCGGACTTTAGAGTTAAAACTGGCTGAGGTAAAAACTAAGAAAGATATGTATATCGCTCGCGCTCGTTCCGCAGAAGCTTCCTATCGGCTGCAAGAAATGTTAACTGGAACTTCTGCTATATCTAGCTTAGGTGCATTAGAACGAATGGAGGAAAAAGTCTTACAAATAGAAGCACAATCAGAAGTTGCTAGTACACTGGGTGGTGATGATCTAGAAAAAAAATTTGCATCCTTAGATTCTCACCATGATATTGATACAGAACTCGCAGCCATGAAAACTTATATCCTAAATCAAGAAGAAAATCCCCAGCCAGATCATAATTTACCCAAAACACCCGAACCATAACTTTCCCTGGTTGGTTAGTATAGATAATTGATAGGTTCATCATTCAGAATAGAAAAAAATAGTAATCCAGACTGGAAAGACTACATTGGCATAGGTAGCTATTAATATAGTAGAAAAGCTAACTATCTAACCAAGAGCGTAAACCTCTAAAGGAAAAATAAATTTATGGGATTATTTGATCGCCTTAAACGAGTAGTTGGTGCTAACTTAAACGATTTAGTCAGTAAAGCCGAAGATCCAGAAAAAATGCTGGAACAAGCCCTCCTCGAAATGCAAGAGGATATGGTGAAGTTGCGCCAAGGTGTAGCACAAGCAATAGCTGCCCAGAAGCGGACAGAAAAACAGTATAATGAGGGACAAAACGAAATTAATAAATGGCAGCGCAACGCCCAACTTGCCCTACAAAAAGGTGATGAGAACCTAGCCCGTCAAGCATTAGAGCGCAAGAAAACTTATACTGATACTGCTACGGCTTTAAAAACCAGTCTAGATCAGCAAACTGTTCAGGTAGAAGGTCTGAAAAAGAATTTAATCCAGTTAGAGAGCAAAATTTCTGAAGCCAAAACCAAGAAAGAAATGCTCAAAGCCCGGATTACGGCTGCAAAAGCCCAAGAGCAACTTCAAGGCATGGTTAGTGGTATGAATACCAGTAGTGCCATGTCTGCTTTTGAGCGCATGGAAGAAAAAGTATTAATGCAAGAAGCCCGCGCTCAGTCAGGAGCGGAGTTAGCAAGTGCAGATTTAGATCACCAATTTGCACAATTGGAGTCTGGTAGTGATGTTGATGATGAATTAGCTGCTATGAAAGCATCCCTAGCACCTGCACCAGAACCAAAACTACTCACCCCAGAACAACCTAGCCCCTCCACTCCAGTCCAACCAACCAGTACAGCTAGACCTGCTCAACCAGTTGATGCTGAATTGGAAGCCCTCCGTAAACAATTGGATAATCTGTAGTTTTTGCAGATAATTCCATGCAGTTAATCCCACACATCTGATTTGTGTGGGATTTTTCATATATATGGAAACTGCTGTCAAAAGGATAATTGTAAATATCTGAAAAAGGCTTAATTTCAATATCTATAATCTATGCGATCGCCAAATTTTCACGGTAACATCTAAGCTACCACAGTTAATGATAAGGTAATTGCTAAATTATTGATAAATTAGGGAACAGTTTTTCCTATTTACTGTTCCCATCGGGAGTCAGACCCCTTTTAATTCTGGTGACTTCCTAAATACTACTAAGCAACATTCAGCACGTAGGATCGAGTCCCTGTTCTGGTGGTTGGAGTGGCAGTTGAGTTATCCACGTAAGTATAGGTTCCAGTTAGTGGCTAGAGGATTCGGTTGTCGCACTTCATCAGCCGTTCCCAGGATTACACCGCGATCGCTGATGGTATTAACGTTGGGCGTGAGCAGGGTGACGGTTGCGCCATTTGCTGCACCAAAATCGGACTGACCATTTTTCAATCCAGTGCTGGTTATGGCAGTTTGCACGCCATTTTCCCAGATGAAGCCTTGACGGACGTTGTTAGTGTTGACTACACCCGTAGTGGCGTTTGTATTGGTGAAGGTTGCGCCTGTGTCAAAGCGTCCGGCAATTTGTCCGAAGTCGTTAATCGAAGCTGCGTTGACTGAACGCCTTTACCAGAGTAGATCGTGTCATTCCCTGCCCCGGCATAAATTGTGTCGTTGCCTTTACCCGTCAGGATGCGGTTGTTGCCTTCCCCTGCAAAGATGACATTATTCCCAGCACCCCCATCAATAAAATCACCACTCGCACCGCAGTAGATGACATCATTACCCAACCCAGTGGTGATCAGGTTTACTCCAAAAACATACTTGTGCATTCTTTTTTCAAGAACGTCTCTTGGCGTTTGTAGCATTTTTAAATTCCTCAATCTTTAATGCAAAGGTAAATATGGAAACAATGCTGCTGAAAGAATACTTAAGCCATAAACGCTGATTTTGGCGATATCTAGCTGTCTAGGAAACTCTGTGCTGACTAAATCGGTATATTTTTCTTCCATCATTAGGTAATCCTCTATTCAGGTAAATTACAGTTACACATCTATTTACAATAATTCTTAATAAGCTTTCAGTCCAAGTATTAGAAAACTTCTTAAAACAATTGTCATCTTTTCCGATGCTTACTTTGACACCTTTTAGCATTAACTAAATAATCTTCTCCAAAATTTATTTGTTTCTCTGCCACTAAAATACTTATGTATTTTTCATGAAAAGCTTGCTAGTCAAGAATTTTCATGACTAGTAATTTTGATTAAGATATTTAATTAGTGTGGTTAATGATAAAATATAGCATAAGTCTTTATAGCTATTATTGTCAACTGTTTGCAATAAGTAGGGAAAATATTTTTATAAATACTGACATTACAGCATGACTCAACCTCTACAGCCACATAGCTTTATCACTAAATTTTGTCTTTTATTTACCTGCAATATGCTGTAATAATGTTTGCCTGATAAAATAACAGATTTTTTTAAGTATTGGATACTTGACAATTATAAGCAATTAGGCATAGGTGAGAAATCCTCTGTTGTCTCACAATCATTTTTCAAATCTATATAGTTTGTACTTTCTGATTTTTGACTCCCGGTTCGCCCATTTTTGCGAGAGTTAGAAGAATTCTACTCAGGAGTAAAAGATTGACCACTAAGCTGAGT